>JAEZIB010000141.1 GCA_023416275.1 Bacillota bacterium
TTACATCATTATTTATTTTTCCAGACATAAAATGCCCCATTACATAAATTAATGACCAATGAAAAAAAATAAATACAAAACTTATAATTATTGTAGCTATAAAATAGCTTACATCACTAAAAAGCAATTTTTTAGAACTAAACCACACAAATATAAAATTAAGTAAAAATGGTATTATAAAAAAACAAACCATCTTCAATAATAGATTTTTTCTTTTATAAAACATTCTTACAGAAAATATAGAATATATCCAATATATCAGACTTGCTATACTAACAGTAATAAGTTTATATATAATTGTTGTTCTATCAAAAACTATAAAGCTATTGCCTAAGCTGAAATAGTCATAATAGCCTTTTCTATATGTATATATGTAAAAGTTGCCCACACCACTTACCACTGCTATTATAAAGGGTGTTAAAAGGGCTATTTGAGGTGTATTATTCTTAATAAACCGTGAAATTGATATGCCTTTTGTTTCAGTTTTAAACAATTTTTTAGTATCAAAGCCCACTTAATCGACTCCTATCTTTAAAGTTGTCCTTTTACTCCTAAATAACCCGCTACTGTTTCATTTTATTTCAACTATTAATATAATTTTTACGAATAGCTTATAATTCAACACTAATTTGTTAAATTCCTTCATTATTTGGAATTTTATATATGTTTTTCATGCATATTCTAATAACTAATTTATCACCTAAGCATTATTGCATACAATGTTCAAACAACCCCCCCAAGCAACAAACTCCACTTTAAGCCGGATTTTTTATAATAAATACTTAATTATGCAATTGAAAATAATACTACAGTTTTACCATGAACATAACTAATCAATTTTCTAATACCATGTTTTTTCACCATCAATTCTTCGATTGCCATTTCAATTCGCTTATCTCTATCAGATAACCCAAAAATCAAGGATATTGGATCTTTATATCCATTATCGGTAAGCAATGCAATATCGTATCCCATCAACTGTACACAAAGATAATCCTTCTTCCATTACTCGTTCCTTCGTGACCTGAAAATCATCCATTCCCTTTATGTTTTCTATAATAATACTCAATTCTTCAACTACTTTGTCTACAGAAAAAAGTACCAAACCTATACGTCTGATACTTTTAAATTCCATTTATGTTATTATACTTGTTAGATTTGCTGTATTTGATGTTATTAATTCTGTTTCCGTATTATAGAGATATATTTATCAAGCTGCGCTTCTTCCAATATCACTTTAGTTTCCATAAGCGTAAGGGTATTTCCTTCTATTGCAGTAGAGTTATGAGTAAATTCTACTTCAAAGGCATTATTATAAGATTCAATTGTAACTTCATGAAGTGTATCTTTTCCCTCTTCATACAATTTTTGTTTTTCCAATATTCCTTTAAAATCCAAGATTGCACCTCATTTCATAGTAAACTTTTATTCACTTACTTTATGACCATTATAGCATACTGGTTACAAATAGTAAGAGAACAATTATATTATGGATCAAAGAATTAGCTAAGGAATAAAAGTGCAGTAGCTACAATTTTTCCATCACACTCAGCTACTAAGCAATTGTCGTCTTTTTGTCCAAATTTACACATAGATTATATATTTAGTTAATATTTTGTATTTTTGTGTCTTATGTATAATTAATTGAAATATATAACATTTTGAATTAATATATACTTAATATATTTGTTTGGTCGTATTCTCTGTAACAAACAACGGAACAGATTTGAAAAGAAAGGAACTTTAAAATGGATAGTGGCTACATTTTCTCAGTTATAGGTATCGTACTTTTGGTATTAATACTTATTTCTATTAACCAATTGATAAAAAGCGTTAAACGCACTAATCTGACTTTAGATAAAATTGCTCAGAAAATTGGAGTAGTTGATCCGGTAGGAGATGATTGGATAAAATCTCTTATAGTGAACGGTAAAAAAATTGAGGCCATTAAAAGATACCGTGTACTTACTGGTGCAGGCTTAAAAGAAGCAGCTGACTACATAGAAAAGCTAATTCAGAGCAATACTCCCTAATATCAACTTTTTCTTGACTTTTCTTTTTATATCGTGGAAGAGATAAAAGCTAGTAAAAGTGCGTATAATGGTACAGCACGAGACTAGATAAGTCTCGTGCACGGATAACTTTATGTGCGAAAGCTAAAACCCTTACCCAAAATCCAGCATATTCCATGCAATAATCCCCCTATGTATTCATACTACTGCTTCTTACCCTCCAAACACCCCATCACATACTCAACAGGCACATCCATTCTCTTTGCAGTTTCCTCTGCACTAAGCCCGCTGTCCATAAAACGCTTAATAACCATGACAAGGTTTTCACCAACCTCAATAATGTGCCTGTCAGGGTCATAAAATCTCACTGCTCTTTGTCCCCATGAATGTTCAATTAGCAGATGAACATAGTCTATATCAAAGGAATTAAGCTTTTCAACAAAAGCATCGATATCGTCCTCTTCAAAATACAACTCTGCTGCATTATTACCAAAAATAATTTCACTAGCTTGCTTATGAATAAAGTCCTTCCACGTATTAGCTGTCTGAAGTGAAATCCCCCCTGTCAAAGTGACATTTGCTCCAAAGTCACCAACAACCTCAAGACCCAGCACATCATGATAAAACTTTTTTGATTTTTCCATATCTTTCACTACAATCAGTGTACATATATATTTCATCGTCTTCCCCCTAAAATTATCAAATATTTTCTGATACATTCTGTCATACGTATATCGAAATCCACTAACTTTTCATGCCTTAACCTTCTCCTAGAATCTCTTTCTGTAGCTTTTTACTTAGTCCACCAAGCACTAGATGATATGACTTTTTCATCAAATCCCTCATCAGTTCATCAGCAATATTCCCGTCTAGATAAATTGAGTTCCAATGCTCCTTATTCATATAGTGACCAGGAATTATATCTTCGTGCTGGCTTCGTAAAAACTCGCCTTCAAATGGTTCCAGCTTAATTGTAATAATATCTCTTTCGCCTTTAGAGTCCTTGCATATAGCTGCAAACATTTTATTTCCAATTAAATACCTTGTCCAGCCCCACTCAACCTTAAAATCCTTTGTTGCCCCCTTCATTGACAGAAGGCATTCGTCCAGCCATAGATATTTCATATTATGTTCTCCTTCTCACCAGCATTGAAGTTCTTGTACAAAAAAACATATTAATTATCTTACCATCATTCAATACGGAACTACTTTTTCTTTGTATCTTCCTCATTTAATTTGATACTCTCTAAATTTGATTTTCTGTTATCGAGGGTGTTTAAGTTAATTGCATGTGTTACCTCATTTTCAGTGCTTTGTAAAATAAATCTATTAAGAAAGATTCTTCCCTCAGGTGTATTTGCTACAGCATAGGACTCTCCGTTGACTTTATGGTTAACCCAACAGTAGCCAGTGTTAATTACTCTATCCAAATCTTCTTTATCTATTATGGTTTTCCCTTTTTCATTGCCATATTTATCTCTCAAAATTAGTGCAACAGCCTTCGAATCGAAATCCTGAAAATCGTTAGTTTTATTCTGCTCGTACAATTCCAAATTGCATCTTCTGTTATCAAGAGTATCCCCATTTATATGGCGAACAGGTGCTTTTGTAGGTACTTTCAGCAAGAATGATTGGAGGGTTTCCTTTGAATTTTCACCAAAAGTTTGCACTAAATAATTATTAAAATCTTTATGCCACTGTGCAAACCAAGTCCCTTTCTCTAGTACCATCTGTAAATCATCTGCATCTATCATTGTTTTAGTGGTAGAACCGTTCTTTTTGTACAATTCAAGATATGCAATACTGCCATTTACTTCGTATTTGTTTCCTTTTGCTTTATGTTTTGCTTTTATCACAAGCACCTCTTCCTTTTAATATACAAGTTATTTCCTTCTATTATAGCATAGGACAGCCACATCTATTTAAAAACAATAAATCAACTTTCGCAGATGATTATACTGCTTAAAGCCTAGTAATATAAGGTGTGGGAGCAATATCCAATATTCAATGGTCTTTGTCCTCTTCATCTTCCCCCTCCACAACCAGCAGCTCCCCGAAATCCTTCCTCTCAAACTCCTGTATTGATATGCGGTTCTTGTTTGGATTGGCAAACACAAAGGTTTTGTCTACATTGTCCACATAGTTTTGAATCTTGTCATTAGTGGAGCTGATAATTGCCTGAAAGCCCAGCTTTCTAATCAAGCCAATACAGCTACCCACCTTTTCTGCATCCATCTTGGAAAAGGCTTCATCGAGAACAACCAACCTCGGAGTTGGTCGTCTTCTAATATTAGCCTTCAGATTTATCCTGTAGACCTGAGCAAAGCTTGCCAGCAAGGCAACATACAATGGATTCTGCCCTTCACCGCCTGAATTTTTTGACAGCATTTTGCTAAGTCGCATTGGAGGCATACCCTCAACTATCTGCTCCATATCAAAGGACAAATAAGTTCTGTAGTCAGCATACTTTTCCATGCTTGCCCTTGCTTCCTCCATAGCCCTTGAATCACTGTTTTCAGGAGGCATAAACAATTCTATCAATTCATTAATCAAATCCTTATAATCCTTCTCATGCTTCATACTGAACAAATCCATCTGGTTTTCGAGCTTTCCTGTCAGCTGATGGGGATTAATGTCTAAATTCTCGTCCATAAACATGTCATAGAACTTTCCATCCTCTCCTTGATTCTTAGCAATGATAAATTTGTACTTATCCTTACCAAAATCCAGCTGAGCCAAAACCCTGTTTAAATCGTCCTTCTGCTGCATAACCTCTTTTATTGCATCTCGTATTTTATAGACAAAATCTGTCTTGAAATGGTAAACAGCCAGCTTTGCCTGCTCATTTGCCTTGTCCATGAATTCATTGAGCTTTTCACTGCTAAGAGTCTCCAGTAATTGGTCATACTCTTCGTTGTCCTTACAGGTAAGGGAAAAGCCTCGGTAAGCGTATTGGTTTCTGTAGCTTTCCCTCTTTCGTACTAATTTCTCATATTCCTCACCCGATTTAATTTCGCTCTCATGCTTTAAAGTCAATAAAATATTCTTGATATTTTCTAATTTAGTGGAGGAATGTTCTCTGATAAAGCCATTGAAGCTTTCTTCTCTAGCATTATCAAAAATAAAGGCTCTTTTCTTTAAAGCCAATTCCTGACCTAATGAAATAATGGTGTTTTTAAACTCCTCAACCTCTCTGCTCTTTGTAATCAGCTCTAATCTTGCCGATTCCTTCTGCTTACTTTTTGCACTGATTGCTTGTTCTAGTTGAAGCTTTCTTGCCTTCCATTCATCTATATTTTTCTCTTTTAATTCATTAATTTTTCTTATGTAATCCTGCTTCTGTTCTTCCTTTATATAAATTTCTTTAATTTCCTGAAGCTGCTTACCATAGTAATCCAGCTCCTTGGATAAAGGCTCATAGCCTAATACTTCTACAATTTTACTCAATTGCTCGTCCAAAGGTCTTTTCTCATTCTGCAGCTCTAATAAATCCTGCTCAAGCTGCCGCAATCTTCTTTCAATTGCATTTCTTCCTATATAAGCATATTCTGTGTAATTGCGAGGATTTATGTGCTGCAGCTTATAACCCTGATATAGCATACAATCGGGGGTAATTCCGCTTTTATTTTCTCTTAGCTCTTCTATAGTATTGCACTTAATCACCGCGCCCATTAGAAAATTTATATAAGCTCTTGCATAATCAATAGTTGTTTCCACCTCTTCAGCAAGAGATTTTTTGATAATAGGCTTAGCATCCTTTAACGCCTTCTCAGTATCAATTACAGCCACCTTGTAATATTTCTTTGGATTAAGCCCCTTGTATATCTCCATTGCAGCTTTTGCATAATCAGGGTGAACCACTAGTGAAAGCTTGTTGTTTCCCATATAGCCCTCTACAGCATTAAGCCACATTTCATCCTTAACCTCTATTACATCGGCTAAAATATCTACTCTGATCGGCTGTTCGTAGTGTTTTTCCAGCTCCGTAGTTATGTAGTCCTTTGCCTCTAACAAATAGAAAGGATATGCCTTCTGACCATTTTTTAGCGTCTCTGTCTGCTTTGTAAGCTCAGCAATAGTCTTTTTTAAGTCATTAATCCTTGAGGAAAGCTCCCCCTTATCTCTTTCAAACTCAACTCTAACACTGGAAATGGCTGATTTAATATTTTCAAGCTGGTCACGACTTACCGAATAATTATTAAAATTCTCTATACTAATGCATACCGATGCATCTAAAATATCAGTGGCTAACCATGCATTTAGACCATTGGCAATCCTGTCATATTCAGCTTTATCCCTGTTTAGTAATTCTAGGACCTGATTCAAGGAGCTTAGCTCTGCCTCCAAATGCTCATAGCCGCTGTTTTTGATTGAACTAACCACTTCATCTCTTTGGTTTTGCAGTTCCTTAAGCATTTGCTCCACAGAACTAACCGTTGTCTCTAAACTCAGAATGTCCTCTTTATACTTTTTCTGCTGAATTTGAATTCTATCAAGTCTATTTTCAATTGCTTGCATATCCAGCTTGTCAAAATTGTACTGATACTGAATAATCTCATTCCAATATGTACGATACACCTTAAACTGATTGTGAATACCAGTCAGAGACTCTATTTCATTTCTAGTGTCCTCTAATCTTCTTTTCAATCTGATGTATTGTGCCACACTGTCCTGCATGTCCTCTATATGAATATCATTTTCTGTGCATATGTAGTTTTTGACAAAATCCTCTAATTTCATATCCATCTTAAAGGGGATTGCTTTTTTAAACAGCGAAGGAAAATGCTTTGGGTGCAGACCTCCAAAATAATTGCTGTATAATTCATTACGGAATTTTTCATTTGTTCTGCTAAAATAGTAATCCTCTTTAGGGAAATTGTCTCTTATATATTCCTTTAATTCATTAATTGAATTAGCCTTTTCCCCGTCACGATAGCGGTTTCCCAGTAATTCTCCAGTGTGCCAAAAAAACATATGATTAACATCATTTGATGAAACATCAACATCAAAAACAACTCCAATGCTTTGCTGCTTCAAGGTTTCTGAATCCTGAAACTCTAACACAATTGTAGAAGAAAAATTCTTGTTTCTCAGATAGCCTATATTATTATTCTCTTGGACAACCTTCATACCCCTGAGATATTCTATCAGGGTTCGGTCAGAATCTTCCTTTGCTGCCTTATTAAAAAAGGAGCGCCCATTGCTGTCGGCATATAGTATTATTTGCAATGCATCTAAAACAGTAGATTTACCGCTGCCCGAATGTCCAGTAAAAAAATTTATTTCATCATTAAAGCTAATAAGTTTTTCATTAATGTAGTGCCAATTGTTCAGACACATCTTCGTCAGCACTTGAAATCGGCTCATTGTCTGCATCCTCCTCTTCCTCTTGATACTGCTGTATAATGCCTTCGATTGCCTGTCCGTCAAATAGCAGGTTAACTGTAGGGTATATTATAAATTTTGTATCCCCGTCCAGATCTCCTATATCATCAATTATCTCTATAACCTGATATTTTCTAAGAGCAGCAATTGTTTTTCTCACTTCAGTAGGAGAAATGGACTTGCTGTTCCACAAACGAAAAAGCTGTATCTTGTCGTAAACCTCATTAAGAGTTGTGTATACATATATTGAATTGGATGCTGTATTCATCTGCTCATCAAATATAAGCTTCAGCAATAGGATAAATACAGTTGTCAACCTGCTTAGCTTGTCACCCTGCAAATTCTGTGTTCTTATTAAAATAATTCCGAACTGCCTGTTTTCTACTATTTCAATATCTGCTATTTTAAAATACTCCTTAAGAAAATCAAGATGCCTTTCACAGGTACGATACATTTTATTTGGAATATATCGCTCTGTCTTTTTGTCATATTTTCTTTCCAATATAAAGGTTTGACTTTGCAGAGTTTTTATAGCCTCTGTCAGCTCATTTTTCTCTTCATCCAATAGTTCATGGTAATATGGAAACATTTTTAATCTCCTCTGTAATTTCTTTTCAACAATACTTTTTATTTACACAATCTGTGTCTGACCTATGTATTACATGCTGTGTTAGCAGAAAGTTAAGTTATTAACTGGAACTGCCCTTATAATTTTTCTCAAATATTATATCTGGGTACGTGTATTTGCCATTTGTAAGGGTAGCCTTCTCACCCGGAACCACATGAAATGGGCTATTCTTACGTATACTATAGTCATAACCTAAAATAAGCAGTTCAAATTGTTCATCATTTTCAATTAAATGCTCTTTTGTAGAATATATCCCGTTGTCCATTTGGCTTAAAATAAACTGCTCAATCTGTGCTTTGCTGTATCGGTTTTTATTTCGGTTAATTCTCAGAATTTCTTCCTTTGAAAGCTCCCTTTCCACTTCCTCTTCAACCTCAACAGTCTCTTCAAATACCTTATGCTTGCCTCTTTTTTTATAAAAGGAGTCGGCAGAAATGATGGTATGGTCATTAATTCGAATTGTTGCTGCCACCTGATTGAGCATCTCATTATTGTTGTCCTTTGACATTAGATTGAGCAGAGCAATCACATTTCCCTGCACACTATCATCATTGCTTAATAAATACTCTAGACGGCTTACAGTTGCCCGCACATATTTGCTGTGTTCTGTATCAATATGTGCAATTCTATTTTCCATGTTTATAATTCCACGTTCAATTTCATAAATTATATCTAGAAATTCATTCTCAATATCTTCTTGCTTTCTGCCTTCTGCCGACATTTTCTGTTCTAATAAATGCAGTCTTCTTTCATCCTCTTGTATAAGTCGAAGCAATTTTTTTATATCATTTTTGTAAATATAAAAGTTGTCACTGGTTTTTAACAGACTATATTTTTTATTTATAATGGCTTCAACATACACATCAAGATGCTCCTGCAAAAGCTCCTCATAATTTTCCTTTTGCAATAAGGATTCAAAAAACTCATCCATATTGTGAAGCATGTCCTGCAAAGCCCTGTTCAGCCTTGTTGTATTCACCTTTGCAGTTTTCAGCAGTTCAATTCCTGCCTTGTTATCAAAATAAAAAGAATATATATTTGTATAAATATTCTGTATGTAAATGTCTGTTTCGCTTGAGTCTGGATTGCTCAATTTCCTAAAAACCTCTATGAAGGCTGAAGCATAGTCAGGTATTACAATATTGGTTTTAAAGGAGCTGTAATCCTCTACCTTCTTGAGCCAGGTAAAACGAAGCAGCCTATTTAATATTTTAGTTGCCATGGGTTCCACATTTGCATCAGCGTCCTTCAAGCTATCAAAATCCAGCTCTTCTTCATCTGCAGTAATATCAATAATACGGTCGGAAAAATGCTCTGCGATAAGCTGTATACAGGTTTCCTTGGTCAAAAAATAATCATTATATAAATATTCGTCGTATATTATCAAAAGAGCTTCCATATAAATATATCTATTTTTAGAATGGAACAAATGCCAGAATTTTTGTGATATTTTTAATATTTCCTTCAATTTAGTCTCCTTATTGCAGTTATATATTACAAAACCACCAACTGTTATTATAACACTGTATTAATTTTATTGAAGAAGAAATTTTTAAAGAAGAAAAATATTGACGATTATTTGCTATTTTAGTATCTTAATAGTATATTAACATTGCAAATAAATACAATAATAGAACAAATATACGAGTTTGTAAAAAATCCAAAATATTTAGGATGGTAAAATGAGAAAAAAAACAATTTTGTTAACCTTGCTTATATCAGTATTATCTTTAACTATCATCTGTTATTTTCAAAATAAGGATTTAATTTTAGATACATTTACTGATTACTCACCCACAAATGAAATTTTTTTTAAGTCCCCGCTTAATAACAGTATTAAATTTTCAGATATATCCTTTGCTACATCAGATACACAGAGAAATATGTATGCCATTGACAATAATCGTAACAAGATTATTAAAATTGATCCCAATGGTAATCTAGTATTTAAGCTTGATAAGGATAGTATACTGCCTTATCTAAAGGATAATGTTAATATTTCTACAAATCACAGTAAAGAAATTATTTATAATATTGTAGATTTTTCTGTAGACGAAAATCAGAATGTATATGTTCTTGTAGATTGCTTTAGTATTCATGGTCGTTATGTTCAATACAGTTTATTATTATCCTATAAACCCTCTGGCAAGTTTAACAGAGAGGTATACTGTGAAAAATACGACGAAAAATCAAACCCCATCTCCGTTGGAAGAATTAAAGGACTTCAGGCAAAGAATGGTTTTTTATATTTCTACATAAAAAATGCTGATGACACCAATGCAAAAATCAAAAAGTATAACTGTAAAACCTTCTCTTTTGAGAATTGCCATAGTGATATTAATTTAAACTATATAGTTGACATCATTGGTACAGATGCAGAGAGAAAATATATCTCTACAGCGCAAGGTAAGATTTTTTCAATGAATACCAATGGGAATTTACAATTGTTATATTCCTCCGATAAGGTTGGAAATCAACGTATTATTCCTTTCAATTTATACAAATATAATGATGCTTTATTGTTTTGCGACAAAAATACAAATGATATTATCAGCATAAAACCTGATGGGCAAATCCAAACTCTTTATTCCTTAAATTTTTTGCGTAAGTTTGATAATGACCAAGCATCTTTTTTTGACATAAGAAGTATAGGTGTAAATTCAGATGGAAATATCATGGTTGCATCTTCTGAAATACCTAATGGTTCCGAAAAATCAATAAATACACTTACAATTATGACGATTGACGGAAAAGTATTGCAGACACTTAAAGAAGCCAAATACTCTTTAATAACAACACTCCTACACACACTCATATGCATTGCTGCTTTTATATTACTTTTGTTATTACTCTACTTATTTCTAAAACTTGTAAAAAACGTACTACGCAAAAAATTATGGCTAAAGCTGTTATCAATATTGTTACCCGTAATGATACTGACATTAGCATTATCTGGGATACGGATTTACAATTCCCTCAATCAAGATATAATTGAAAGCGAAATGAATAATAAATTAAAGCTTATAGTTCATTCCGGAATTCAAAACCTCGATGTCGCAAAGTTCAATGCGATAAAGAAAACCTCTGACTACATGAATTATGATTATAATGAGTTATGGAGATATATCTATTTATCTATAGAGAATGATAAAAATGGAACTCTAAACACCTCATCTGATTACATAAAATCCCAGGTTGATTCGAGTGGAATAACCATTGCGCTTTATAAATATGAATCAGATAAACTATACACTTGTATAGACTTTGGTAAAAACACGCTGCCCTTCACTCCTATAGCAGATAATAAGTATTTTATACCTGAATACGTGAAAAACACAAAAGTAGTAAATATATCTATATATAATGAAAAAAACAAAAAATTTGCTGTTACACCTATTTTTGATGATAGCGGTAAAACAATAGGCTTCTATCAGGCAAGTCTCAATATGGAAGGTATACAATTCCAAACTATACAGTTAATCAGTCAAATAATTTATATCATGATTGGAGCAGTAATTCTATTCACAATTTTGATGTACTTCTTGATAAGGAAACTATTAAAACCACTGAAAGAGCTTGAGGAAGGTGCTAATAAGCTGGCAAATGAGGAATGGGATACACATCTGTCTGTTAGAACCCAAGACGAGATTGGCAATTTGTGTAACACATTTAATGATATGACAGAGTTTATTAATAAATATAGATCTGCATCAGATAAATTTGTACCTATTTTGTTTTTAAAAAATCTTGGACTAGATAATATAACAGAAGTAAAGCTTAGCGGTATCAAAAAGGACGGTATGAGTATATTGTATTTAACTATTCGGTCTTTCTTTGACATGGAGGAAGCAAAGATACCTCACGACGGCTTTGAATTAATTAATCAGCTTCTTGGTATCATGGGACAAATAATTAGAGAAAATGATGGATTTGTTAGCCAAAGCTTTGGAGCCAATTTATTAGCGGTTTTCCCTAAAAATGCAGGTGATGCTCTAGCCAGTGCTATTGAAATAAGAAAAGAAATCCTAAAGCTAAATATAGCTCGAAATGAACAAGGTAAAGCTGCAATAGACATTGGTATTGGAATCCATAAAGGCTCAATTATGATGGGTATCATTGGTGACAGCGAAAGAATGGAAGCCTCTGTGGTATCCTATGTGGTAAACCAGGCAAATGAAATGAAAAAGCTGACACGTAAGCTTGGAGCCTCAATCCTTGTCAGTAGAAATGTTATCGAAGATATGACTGACCCTCAGCAATACAAAAACCGTTTTGTCGGTAAATTCAATGTCGGTGAGGTTTTAGAGGTTTATGACATATTTGATGGAGAAGAAAATTCAACAGAAAAGGTAAAAGAGGACACGAGGGAGCTATTTGATGAAGGAGTAACCCTTTACCTTACTGGTAAGTTTTATAGTGCAAGAAGAAGCTTTGTTGAAGTAATAAAGCAAAACCGTGATGACATTGCTGCAAAAATATACTTCTTTGAGTGCGACACACTAAACGAAAAATATCCGTCCAATGAATTACCGAAAGGCTGGGACGGAATTCTAAATCTGAGATAGAAATATTTTGGCTCAGATTTACATAAGGGGTAATTTCTATGCTGGAAAAAAACATACAAAAGTCTTTACCTATAGTTAGCACAAGTACCATACTTTTTAAGGGCATATCTGAGATACCTAAAAAGCTTGTAAGTCTACCTGTCAAGCTTATTAAAGTAATTCCCAAAACAGCAGGACAGCTACTAATGGTAAATGAACCTACAATTAAGAATTATTTCAAGCTTGGCAGGCTTTATATACTGAAAAAGCTTGTTCTGCTTGTAGCACTGATCTTAGCATTAGCCATAGCAGCTGTTCCATTTATTACGGACTTTTTACAAAGCCATGACTTTACAAAGGTTATTGTCAATGGTTCACCTTTACATAAGAGTTTTGACGGGAAAGCAAGGCTTGTTGATTCGAAAGATAATAAGCAAACCTTATATATCGGCGAGTTTAAAAATGGCAAATATGAAGGCATAGGCACAGAATATTTTGATTCTGGTGAAGTCAAATATACTGGCGGATTTAAAAACGGTAAATATGACGGAAGCGGTATATCCTATTTTGAAGACAAGGCTGGTATATCTTATTATAAGCTTTATGAGGGTGATTTCAAAAACAACAGCTACGATGGAAATGGTATCGAGTATTTCGATTCTGGTAAAATCAAATATGAGGGAGAATTCAAAAACAACAAGTATGAAGGAAACGGCATTTCCTATGTAAAAGACAGTACAGGTAACCTCTACTGTAAGCTTTACGAAGGTGCTTTTAAAAACGGCTCGTATGAGGGCAAAGGTATTGAATATTTTAATTCAGGCAATATCAAATATGAGGGTGAGTTCAAAAACGGTGAATATAGCGGAATAGGAAAACTACTTTATTCCGACGGAAACCTTCAATATGACGGGAGCTTTTATTGCGGAAGCTTTGACGGAATGGGTGTTAAATACTCAAGTGAAGGCTACAAAGAGTATGAAGGTGGATTTAAGAAGGGTAAATTTTCTGGTGAAGGCACTGAATACAATATAGACGGAACTGTATTATACAAAGGTTTCTTTTCCGATAATAAATATAATGGAATTGGAACACTATATAATGAAAAGCTTGGCGACATATATAAAGGTTATTTTAAGGACGGAAATCCATTTTATCAAGGATTTCTCGGAATTTCTGAAGCAAAATTGAAAGAAATAGTTGGTGATCCTGACAAACCTGCTGATGATGTACCTGATGCATCTTCAGGTGCGACGAATGATATCACCATTGACTCAATGCCTATGTCTACACCTATGCCTCTATCTTTGACTTTGCATTCACCGACATCTACACCTGTATCTTTGCCTACGTCTACACTTTCGCCTTCACCAACTTCTACACCTGCATCTGCGCCTACTTCTATACTTTCGCCTTCACCAACTTCTACACCTGCATCTGCGCCTACTTCTACACTTTCGCCTTCACCAGCTTCTACACCTGTATCTGCGCCTGCTTCTACACTTTCACCAACATCTATGCCTACAGAAGAAGGCACAACCCTAAGCTATGTAAAGTACGCAATGGAGTTTATAATGAAGCCCTTATCCTCCACTCAAAAAATACCTGTGGTTCAGGTTGTGAGGATATCAGGAGAAAATACCGTATTGGGTATATCCTGCGGAATGAGCTATAAAGATTTCAAAGACATCAAAGCGATGAAGGATATCGAAATGTCAATTTCTCACAAAGCTGATGGTGTTACCCTTGTAAACTTTACAGAGAATGAATATATATATGCGCTGTACTTTAATAATACAACCGACTCCTTGGAATATATAGAAATAGAAACTGAAAACATCGAAGAGAGTAGTTAAAAAAATATAACTAGCTGATACAGCTCCCCAACTCTTGAGGTAGATTAAGCGTTATAATACTATTTTTGAATCACAATTGGAGCGGTGCGCTGCATGAGCATAGACTCATAGCTTGAAAGAATCAGAGGATAAAGCATAAAAAGTACTGCGTACTTCCCACGATAGTTTCACTTTATTTTTTGACGAAATGGGTCGTGGGAGGTTAGTATTTGAACAACATTTGCGGACTACGTCCCATCGCCGCAGACGCGGCTATTTAAATATGTGATACCACATTTTTAAATGCAAATTAAATATAAAATGATAAAGGAGGAACCAAGCCCATGTGCAATGGAATTGGCAAAAGTCAATGAAAGTTGTCAAAGTCAATAAAATTGACAGAGCTAATGAAAGTTGACAAAAGCCAATAAAATTGGCTTTTGAATTTCTGTTTTATGCTAAATGCCGTGGCTTGGGAATTATTATGGGTTTATTAGTTTGTGGTGGGGCACAGCTCCAATGCAGTTTCGGCGCAGCTCCGTCCTGTCTTATGGTGCTACCAAAAAGTAAGGTTATCAGTACTATGCCAGCTGCTAATATCATGGATAATGTTCCAATGGTGAATGTACTCCCCTTCGGGATGTGCAGCTCAATGGCAAATCCAACGGTTGCCTCAGCAACGGCAGCTGCACTAGGTGTGTTAACCCCAATGCCCTGCATTCCTGTACTTCCTGCACCATGGGCACCCGGCTCGCCCACAGTGCTTTTAGCGAATTTTCCAGCTTTAAATAATAGTTCAAAGCTTATGTGCATGTGGGGTGGAATTATACAGATTAATGCACCTGGGCAGACTACGGTTAATGTACCGTAAAACAAAGTGGAACAGCAAAGCTCTATGCTAACCTTTTCCACTAGAAACAAGATTATCTATCCACATGGAGCTGGTTTTATAATTTTACTTGCTTCGGTAATTCTTTCTAGTTACCCCACACAAAACACTTATCTATTTCCTAAACGCCCACCAACGTACATTTATTCCTTGTAGCTTATGCTTCTGCTGAGGTATGCTTACTCCGATCCTGAAGGTTCCCCTGTTTGGATACAGTACAACCCCAATCTCTGCTCCTACTAAATCAGGAGCATAATCGCTGTTTTCAAATATCATATTTGAGCCGTAAAATATTTCACTATCGTTATTCAAAATCCCGCTCAGTGTGTCATTATAATTCAGCTCAAGACCTGTTCCAATGTATACTGGTCCAATGCCAAGCTCATGGGATATTTCATTTTCAGTAAAATATCTGTTGCCCACTTTATGAGCATTTTTAAAGTCAATATACTGAATTCCTGATGAATGAGTCTTCGCTGATGTTGCTGCAGTTTGCGCAAGAAATTCCCTTACTTCACCTGCTATATTTTCATCACTTGAATGAGCAGCATTTTTTTCATGTCTTTTGTCAAGATTATCAAGTGCCCTCATTAGTGGAAGTGATACAACATATTCATCCGCCTGCACCCGTTCAACTGCTTCTATTGAATAAGAGCTTTTGTATTTATAAAAGCTAACCCTTGCAAGACATATCGCATTTCTCGTGGTAGCCGTAACATCGTCATAGCTGCGATTGGAATATTCCTCCAAAACTTTTTCCTTTAACGATCCTACTATTATTTTAGGTGAATTTACATGCTGTACTTCTTCTATGTATTGTCTGTCTCCAATAGAAATCTTCATTTTGCCATCTTTAATTCGAATCTTGCCTGAGGTGTCACCTACAGCTTCCTTAGCCCTCACAAGACATTTATACTTGTGCAGCCACTCCTTATTCTTTAAACTTTCCGAATATGATATCTTAAAGCCATCCTTTTCAACAGGCTCGAATTCTTCACTCTCAATTTCATATTCAAACCTCACTGCATCAGAAAAGTAGCCCTTTTCAACGGTAACAACAATTTCAAAAACATCACCAGGATTAACAAATCGAGGCACAGTTTGCCATACCTTTAATCTCTGTGACTCCTTTACCGTTCTGCATAACTTAATATCTTCCACAACACACAGAAGCTTTTTGTCCTCTATCAGATATGATAAGCTAGAATCAGAATTATCCGGTCTTTCATCTGATAGAAATATCTTACAGGAGTCCTTTACTAAATTGTGTTCTTGCTTATTTTCTAGAACAGAGTTTACCAAATCCTTTTCTTCCTCTTTATATTGAATACAAAGATACAGATCCCTCATAAACTCATTATCCTCTAAGCCCTCTAATCTGTTCAGTTCAGCAGTTATTATGCCTTTATCCATAATAACGTTTTTTTCAAGCATAACCTCTCTGCCTGAGCTATCAATTGCCAAACCTTTCTCAATTGAAATGGTTTTTTCATCAATTTTAATTACTTGAAGGCCGCATACGATTCCTCCTCCAAAGAAAAGTCTGTTTAACAGCCTACGTTTATCATTAAAATATTTTTGTTCCATTTCGAAATCTCTCGTAGTCATCAGCTTTCCCTTAAAGTACCTGTTTCGTTCAAAGCTGCTGCTATTAATATCATCCATCGGCGTTTCCCTCCTATATATAAACAAATAAAACTTCTATTGTTATTAACCCAAACTTCTCAGTCGAATATAATGCTTAAAGCCTAGTAATATCAGATGTGGTAGCAATATCAAATGAAAAAGGGTTCTTCATCCTTATCTAAAAGTATATTATTAAAAAGGTTTGAAGACTCTTCATCCAAACGTATTGTGGAAAGACTAGAAAGTGCTGTATTGTAATCCAGATATGTGTGCGAATCAAGGTAAATTAACGGTTGTAGAATAATTAGCTTGACCTTTGTAAACGCTGGTTTTTCTTCATCCAGAAGCTTTTGCAATGCTATCTGTTGCTGTAAAGAGGGCACACAATCTGCTCGTACAATAACACAAAAGGTATAAGGATCAATTGAATAGAGCTCATTATATAACTCTCTCAATTTCGGATTCTTTTCTATAAATTTTATTTGAAAATGCTCCACAATCATGGGTTTGCATCCAGTATATATCTCTACAATGTCTTCAATGGCCTGCTTTGTACCCCTTCTTTTATAAATTTCAGGTGCTCTTTCAACAAGCTTTCTTAATTGCTTTTCTCCCCAGCTTTCATCAACCTTCACAGACAACCAGGATGCAAGCCATTTTAGATATTCTCCCTCTACACAATCTACATCAAATAAACTTGAAGCATTTGCGATTTGTTCCTCCATATCGCTCATAATACTGCTAAATATTGATAAAAAACGTTCTAGAAAATCGCGGCTTTTTTCGTCACTGCTATACGCGCTAGGCAAATAATCTAAGTACGACATTCTAGGGTAATAAATCCTTGCTTTTTTTATGCAGGGATTATTAATTTTATTACCTTCAAATTCAATCTTAAACCAAAAATATCTACCCTTAGCCTTGTGCAATAATACATCTGATGGCTTTGTAACTGGCCAAAGCCAAGGCATAAAAAGTTCCCCCAGCTTTCTTTTAAACTCAGTCCCTGCAAAAGACCATATTTTCTCAAGTTCATTTTTTCTGTTCGGATATGTGTCCTCCATTATTATTAAGTCAATGTCATAGTTTTTACCATCAATATTAATAACTTTTTCATCCGAGGCGAAATAATATAACTTAATATCACCATCCTTATATGTATCCGTATCAAGCACCATCCTGTGCCAAAGCATTTCACTTTCAGTACTGTCAATACCTAAAGAATAATAAACACCGCCATAATTGCCATCTTCCAATTTGATTCCAGTATCTGTTGTATATATATTTATACCTAGACCTTTTTGCCACTCATTTTTGTTCAAGGAGAAAAACTTAAACTCTTCATTCATTCTTCATCCACCCTTACACAGCAAATTAAATATTTGTCTTATTGATTACATGTATTTTATGTTCACCTGAATACACAATCGCATGGGGATATAACCTTACATCTCCACCGCTGTCAATTTCAGCTGCTCGCCCTTCAAATTGTATTCTAAGATCTCTAACATATTCTACTCCGCTAATTTGCTTTATTCTTCCGTAAATATCTCCTTTATACACCGTTCTCCCAAAGTCCCAGCCCTCTGATGCATCACCACTCCCAACGGGCGACAGCATATCCTGTAAAGCATCCTTTATTTTCTCGCTATTCAGATTTATATGCTGTTCAACCACCACAACAGCACTTACTGTAATTTTGACATACTCAGGTGGAATAACCTCAATGTCTGTTGTAATCAGCCTGAACTTGTCAAGGTGTCTTCTCATATTCTCAAGAAACTGCTTACTTGGCAATGGCTTTTCAGCCGTACTGTATGGAACTGCTACAATACAAACCTTTGCCTGAACATGGCTGGCTGGATATCCCTTGAGTCCAGGTTCAAAAAGAGGGATTGCTTTTACCTTAGCTACCCTTAATCCCGGGGTCATTTTTGCCAGTTCTTCATAATCCTCGCAAGTTACAGCCTTATATACCTTATTGAGCTCTTTTCTTGCCCGCTGCTTTGCCTCGTGAATAGATTCTTTATCTTTTCCGCCTTCAGCAGGAGTACTTTTTAGGACATTAATATCTCTTAAACTTTCGATTTTCTCAGATAATGTATTAATCTCATTTGTCTTGATGTTTCCCTTTTCTGTTCCGCCAGTTTGACATGAAATAATGGAGATATTATGCATTCCTAAGTTTTGAGGAATAGCGCCCCTTTCATTATTTCCAAATAATATTTCTCCTGCATCATCATTCAAAACGTAATGTCTGTCAGTAGGGCCTGAGCTGTCAAAGCTGTCAACCCTTATCCAATCTTCCCAGCATAAGCTGTTCATACCCTTTAGCTTTTGCCCTACTTGTATGTTAAAGCTCTCAGGAATAATGTCCCGATAGCTTGTTTCGACCTTTTGATTTGGCAGCCCATTGCTTCCTTCAATCAGTGTAGTTTCCTTAAATGCATCGGAGAAGGTAATAAGGCGTATATTATTAATTCCCTCCGCTGGTATTTTCCCATTATTACCGTCACCAAACAAAATCACGCAGTTATTTTCTATAAAATCCAGCTGAAGCTCAAAATGCTTGTCAGCTGGTTCTGACTTTGAAAGGCTGTCAACCCTTTCCCAGTTAAACCAAACCTCATTGCCTTCAATATTTTCCTTTATCTGTACATAGCATCTACCAGTTAAAGCAAGATAGCTAGAATGAATATATTGTTGATTTGGATTTCCTGTTGCTGAGAAATGAAAGAAATCACATAAGGTATTTCTGTGTATTGCTTCTACTGTATTAAATCCCAGGTCACAAAGCTTTGGTGCCATTTCATAACCGTCCTCTTCAACGCTGCAGCAAAGCCAGTATCGTTCAACTCCGGGTGAATACTCAAGCTGTATTGGCATCATGGGCCTGTCAATGCTAAAAAATAGTTGACCCTTAAAATGTAGATTATATGTACTGTCCTTAATAATACTGGCATTTCTCCATTCATTCCCATCATAATATTTCCATAAAAGCCTTGCAGATGGAATAAATTCACACTCATTAGGAATTAATGCTGGTACAGGATAATCCTCGAAAACATTTAAACAAATATTAACAATTTTCTCTACTGGCAAAGCTTCATTCAATCCTATATAAAGCTTACTACCACTTTTAGCCTCATTGCCGAAAGGATAAAAGGCAGTTCCCCATACATTGTTTTGCTCAGTGTAATCCGATACCTGCTTTTCACAAACGGATATTACCTTTTCAATTCTTGCTGATAGCAGAAAATATCCCTGTATCGTCTCAAAAACCTCATCTCTTGCACCTAGCGGCGTACCTAATGGTAAAAATGTATTCCTAAAAACGTTTTCAAATGTTACATTTGCCTTTGCCAATGCAACACTTTTAGGCTTTATCCCTAATAGCTTCAGAAATTTCAGCTCATTTTTCAAGGTTACCCTGTCAAGGTAATACTGCTGCATTTCGATAAGCCATGCTAAAAGCTCAATAAGAGTAATCCCAGGGTCATGGTGATTTTCATCTGTCCATTCAGGGATTAGTCCCGGAATCATTTTTCTTGCACTATCAACGATATCTTTAAATGTACGATCATCGAGATTCATTTGCGAAAGCATTATGGTGTATCCATCCAATCCTGTAAATTATATGATACTATTTTAAAATACGAAATAGTATTGAACAACATTTGCGGACTACATCTGTCGCCGCTGATACTTCTATTTAAAAATGTGATACCACATTTTTAAATGCAAATTAGTAAATACATTACCTACTGACAGATTTCACTTCAATATTGTGTTCTCCACTTGCTACAATACCGTAGGTATAGTGTTCTATTTCTTCCAATCCAATATTTTTTCGTTTGCCGTCCTTAATCAGACTGACAGACAAAACGGCTTTTTCTACGTAACTAACCCCTTTAATTGATTTCAGGAGTGGATAAACTACCGATTCATGAGGGTATTGTCCAATTTCCCATCCTTTTTTGTCGAGATTTCCTTCTAACGGATTCAAAAACTCCTTAAGCTTACTCTCAGCCTCAAGCTCAATTGGTACAACCAGCTCCATACTATTTGTAATAACCACAGCAAATATTGAGTATTCTAGCTTTACAGCTTCTATTACATGAATTTTCCGTGGAAACACCATTGTTGCTGCACAGCGCTTTTCAATATAGCTTTCTACCTGTTCCTTGGCTATAACAAATGCTTCTGCACCTAAATCACCCATATAAGCCACAAGTGTTATATGCCCTGTTTCCATCTCCCCATTAGCATTAAAGCACGGCAGACATCTTACTTTTTTTATGTTTCTTGCTGCCTCCATTGCAAGACCTTCAAAATCTCTGGAAGTCACCGCTCTGTTTCTGTGCTTTATCATCTGTGGCCACCTTACCATAGCTTCTTCGTTTGTCTCTGCTTCATGTCCACCGAAGGAAGGTTTAGGATTAAAAACTTTTTCTACAAAAGCAATTCTATGATAAGAAACTGAAATGCTGTTTGCATCCACATTTCCCTTTTTACCGCCTCCGACACAATATTTAACCTTTACACCATGAAGCCCACTTTGAACAGGCTTTTTACCATTTTTGCCATCTCCAAATTGTATTTTACCGCTTACTCTATCAATTACATAATGCCGATCCTTTGGAGATGAATCCATCAGATTGTCAGTTGAATTCCATTTAACCCAAAACTCATTTACTTCTCCTGTGTAATCCTTTTCTACCTCGATATTCTCGGGCATTTTCTTTATAAGATCTTTCATCTCCTCTGAATTTAGATCATTTATCTCATTTACCCATATCTCTTCTTGAATAACAGGACACCTTTTCAATTTGTATTCTCTGCCAAAAGTATCATTGCATTCAAGCAGTTCTCCTGCCACAGTCTCCTTTTGTGTTACTTCCATTGTATTTATCAAAATACTTTCAACCTTGGGAAATCCCTCTTCTCTATCAGATTCTCGCAAAATTCTTATCCAGTATAGCTTTTTACCAAATATTGTTCTTTCAGCAAAATCATCAGGGCCTGTAAACATAACTATACCTGTTCGTGCAAGATTATTAGTATTATCAAGGGTGTCCAGCCTTAGCCATCCATCTTTCCCTAAATATTGCCAGCTCAATGTTGGAAGCTCCTCAAAGTCTTTGCTTTTGATAGAAAAAAGCATACTGATAGGACCTTTTAGCGGCGGAGCATTAAAGCCTAAATAAAATGCATTCGCAGGTGTATCAAAAGCTTCAAAAGGTTTAAAAAGATACTTCCCATTTAAGATATTAAAGCTTTTGTCCACATATTCAAAATTATTATAGGTAACACAGGAATTAACACGAACTGCTTTTAAGAACTGAAACCTCAGCCTCATATCCTCAATCCAGGGCGAATTGTAAATGGAAAAGGGTGCATACTGGTTTCTTATATTAACCACACGCGCTCTTACCCAATAATTTGTATGATTATTTACAATAGTTTCACATATATCCTCTGGGCAATTAAAGCTCATGGATATAATTTTTTCTTCCTGCCCTTCCGATTGAAATAACTCATCCTGACTCTCATCCAATAAAAGCTTTACCCAACCTTTTCCATTCCAGTATTCCCAGTATACGCTTGTAATACTTATTCTTTGGGGTTCAGGCTGAATAAAATCAGACTGCTTCATTATTAATTTCCAGTTAATTTCTTTTAATGCCTCTTCATTAACCCTGTTTTCTCTAAAGCCTAGCTTAAAGCTTAATGTAATCTGAGAACCTCTTTTCGATAGAATTTCCTTACTGGATATGTATAACATATCATATGTAGAGAAAATTTCCTTAAACGGATAAAATCCTTTTTTATTAAGCTCAATATCATTGCCTATTACCATGTCTGGTTCGAAGCCTGACTTATCCTCCATCAAGAAAGACAAGGCATCGATAGCATCAATCTCAATATCTGCCACCTCACTGATATTTTTTATCTCACATTTTATCCACTTACTTTTAATCCCCTGAATTTCATCCTCTACTATCGGGATGCTGCTAGCTTTTTGCAATGTTAGCTTTTTTCCTATTGCCTTTACATTATCAAATGGCCTCCATCCATCTTCGCTTTTGTACATCCATTTGGTATTTGAGCTGTCGGCTAGCCTCCTTGTAATATCTTCCTCCAGATATCTACTATTACTATTTTTTAGTAAAAGCTCAATAGTTGCCCCCCTTGATAAATTAAACATATTGTCATGGGCTAAATAGAGGATATGCTGTTGTAAATTCAATTTACTATCAGAGCAAAACAGCTTTTCTGATATACCCCCATCATGTATGAAAAGCTCCTGTTTAACTCTTGTAATGGTATCAGAAACAGCATTTACATTGTACCCGTCAACAATATTTACAGGAGTAGCAAGGAATACCTTTTCTGTCTCAAAAATAATCTTTTCATTTTCTGCTGAGTTGGCAGAAAACTTTGTTCCAGCAGGAATAATTACTGACTCTGCTACTCCAGGAAGCAGCTTTACAGTAATATGGCTCCTTGCAGCAGTAGCTGGCATCGTACTTAGCCCAAGCATATTTAAAAATGCAATATAATTTTTATAGGGAACTTTTTTAAATCTGTCTATGTTTCCTTTAAACATTTCTGCAAATATTAAAAAAAGTGCGCTCCCAGCGTCAGGGTTCTGTTTTGAAAATCTCCACTCGGGAGTATAATAGTGAAAATTCTCCATCATTTCTTTAATTAATTCCGTATAATCTTTTCCACCCATAGCAGGATACAAAACACTTTCCTCCATTCATGCTCATCTGCACCTAATATACTATTTTGAACCTTCTTCCATATAAAAAGGATACACCAAATTATATCTATTGTTTGTTGAACGCACTGTATAATGTATATCAATAGTAATCTTCCCAGATACCTCTGCATCTTTTGCTGCTTTTATTTCTACATCTCCTACCCTTGGTTCCCAAACCATAATAGCCTCTCTTATATCCTCTTCGATTTTTCTCATTGTAACTTCATCCGTCAAATCGAATACAAAGCGCCTCAAACCACATCCGAAGTCACCCTTCATAACACGTTCACCTTTGGAAGTTTTCAATAGGATTATGATTGCTTCCGATATGTCCTGTTCGTTTTCAGACATCAATATTCTTCCTGTCTTCGGGTTGACCTGAACAGGAAATTTCCAGCCTCTTCCCAAATAACTATCCATAAACACACCTATACCCTATGTTTGTTACTCATATTTCCCATAATGACAGTTTTCTGTGTGCAAGAATGGGATAGTTGAGTTAGTTAATTTTAACAATTGCTCCGTTTATCATCAATACACCACCGCTTTTTAGGTTCAAGCCCTGTCCAGCCTCTATATTTACTATTGCACCTTTGATACTAACCTGCGCAGAGCTTTCTAAATTTACCATAAGCGGTCCACTTATCTTTACACTTTGCTGTACCGAATCAAGACTTACCTGGCAAGCATTTGACTTAAGCTCTGCTTTTAGGTTTCCCTTAACAGTTACCGCATTTGTAACACCATCTATCTCAACAGCATTTAAGCCTGTTACATCCTTAATTGTTATTTTAGGAGGAGAATCCTGTAATTCTATTGTATGCCCCGTTAAAGTCTCTAACGATACATTGGGCTGTGCCGGTGTATCATTAATCGTTATTGCATTCCCAAGCCTGCTTTTTATTACGTGCTTGAGATTTAGCGGATCTATAACAGGCGGTCTTTTTTTCATGCTCCAGAGAGATCCTATTACATAAGGAGCTTCCAAAGCTCCTTCTCCAAAGGCAACAAGTACCTCATCACCTATGTCTGGAATAAAGTATGCTCCCTTTCCTGACCCGGCATAAGGTACAGCAACTCTAGCCCACCCACTGTCATCCATAAATATATCCGCTCCCTCTCTCATGGAGTATGCGACTCTTACCCTTCCCAGTCCCATTGGATCTATATTTGATATTACAGTACCAACGGATACGCCGCTCTTGTTAATAGAGCCCTCACCACCTATTCCGCCTTCGCTGGTTTTACTTTTATTCATTATGCCCTCAGCAATAGTGCCAAACAAACCCTCATTTCCTTTTCCTACTTCAAATTGTGTGGAATAGCCTGCTTCACTTATAGTATGTGTTACAGATGTTATATAGTAAGTATTGCTAAGCTGACTTCCAAGACCATCAATTTTAATAAATCTACCAGGTGATAACTCAGGCAGACCAATACATTCACCGCTTCCCGAAAGGGATTTCATCAGTCTCTCTCCCATTTTTAATAAAGCTACACTTTCAGCTTCAAAAAATGAGGTTATGCCTCTATTGTATTCATAGTCCACAACATTCCCCATAAAGAGATTTTTCATAATATTCATTATCTTTTGACTGTCAATGCCAGGAACAGTTACATAGCCTGCCAATCCTATAACTGCCTGCTCCAACATTTCATTATAACCTCTTGTTACAACAGCACATGCCTGCTCGTTAAGATCAAACTGAGGAGAAAAGCTTTTTAGGCTTTTTCCCCATTTTAGTGTTGTAACAGGAGTAAGATTACCAACATATGGAATTCTAAAATAAAGAGTATCCCCACTTACAAAAAACTCATATCCTATTTTGTTAGCTAGTCTTTGTAAAAAGCTATAATTACTCTCATTTTCCTGCTGAATGGTATCATGTATATCTATACTAAAATCCACAACAAAATCAAGCCCATATAATCCTGCCAAAATAATAGCTATTGCAGAATAAGGCAAGAAATGCCAAGAAAATGACAGCTTATGCTTCATCATAAGATATGATTTATCATGGCACTCTACCGCCAGTATAGGACTTCCCTCCGATGGGAAATCAAATTTAACTGAAGTAATAAGTCCTTTAAAAACACTTTGGAGTCTGTCACCATAACCCAACTTTACTTCAATAAAATTACCGATAGAAAGGTGCTTTTCAAGCCAATCCTTATTAAAGTCACTTGAAGCCATATCATATGCATTGCATACAGAAAAGGAGCACATATCTGACTTGTCTATGCTTCTCTCAACCTTTAACTGTGTTATTGCCATTCCTTCCATCTTTACAAGCTCGGTCTTGCTGAATAAGCCACAAATCACTTCATAGGACGGAGCGTAAAAATTATAGTATTTGGATTCCAGTTCATCAAATGAAAAGCTTCCGCTTCCTATGGAATTCAAAATTCCTAATCCAGCCAAATCAATCACCTCAAACGCGGAATAATAATGTTTTTCCCTCCAGATAAAATTCTGGGATTATCTATATTATTGGCTCTTGCTATTTCTCTCCATTGCTCTGGATCCTGGTACTCTCTGCTAGCCAACATCCACAAGTGCTCACCCTGATTTAGCACCCTTTGCTTTGTCCTGTCCGAAGAGTTCCTGGGTATTTCCTGAAACTGTTCCCTTATACTTTTACTTGATTTCAGTGATATATTCAAAACAGCTCTAACAGGCACGCCAGACTCAGTAAACATTGTAAACTTCTGTGTTACCTTTTCCATGAACCCTTTAAAGGTTCCTCCCATACTACCTCCCCATGTAAACTTGACAATTGGAGGAGCATGAAGCTCAGAATCAACCTTTGCAAGCATTGTAACCCTGGTTGTGTGTATTCTAACATCCTCACTATCTTCATACGTATCAAAGAAAAGCTCCATCGAAAGAGTTTCAGAATTACCGCTTACAAACTGATTAATGGGCTCTGAAAGTCCTACAATTGTCGTTGAGGCAAATTGATTGCCCACCTCAATTGTGTACTCATTGGGATAATAAAGTACATTAATAACCTCTCCACTTCTACTTCCGTTTACAATCTCAATAATAGCTTTACCCATTGACATACTAGTAACCTCGTCTTACCCTGTCCACTTTAATTTTCTGTTCTATTTCCCTGTATACTCTTTCAACTAGTCCATTGATATTTACATTTGAATACTGTACAGACTGTAAAGTTTGCTTTTCAATATTAACCACCTGTGTTCGCAAGGCTTGTATTTCTGCCATTTGGCTTGAGCCCCTCTGTGCTTTCCTAACACTTCTGAATTCCATAGTTGCATAGTTATTCATAGCCTCTGGCCAAATAAAGCCCTTTTCCTCTGTTTCAAGCTTGTTCCTTAAAAGGTCATAGGCTCTTACTGTCAAATTTCTATTTCCAATATAATACTGATGTATACTCTTGCTTAAAAGCCCCATAGCTGTCTCTCTTGAATGCTTTTGCACATAGAGTGTTGGCAGCAGACCTGCAAATGTAAGCATATTATAGATATCAGGGTAGTTTTTTCTTAAATTATTAATGCTATGTGGAGTTATCCTCCCTCTTTCCTGTTCGTTAAAGTTTGTGATGTAGGCATGCTTTTTATGTATGAGGTTTTCTTGTAATTTCCAATTTCCATTTGCATTCTCTTCATCTTCACCCTCATCTTCAAGAAATGGTGAAAGTCCATAAGCTCTTTTATCAATTTGGTTTGTAAAAAAGTAACTGGTCTTACTCTCTAGTTCTTTCCTAAAGCCCTGAATAATATTATAGGTCATATTATGCCAGAACTCTTTTGTTTCACTATCCATTTCTTTTTTTTGTTTTCTTCTTGCTCGGTTCACTCCAAGCAAATCTAAACGATAACCTGAACGTAAGACCTCAGGGAGATTATTTCTTAAGCCATCCACAATTTTATTATGAATTATGGATGAAAACTCCTTTATAGATTCTCCTTGTATATAAGCCATTTTAAATCCCGCTCCGACATATGAGGATAGACCCGGGAAATATAAACGATAGTAATTTCTAAAGTTATAAGGGTTCATATGAATTATACTCTCGTAATTCTTTCCAAATTTTCCCATGTTGGAATATAACCTATTAAACCGATTCATGTTTACCCTTGTATATATAGTGCCAATATTATCCCTTTTGTACTTCAAATAAAAGCTATTATTGCCTTTTCTAAAACTGTTTATTTCAAATACTGGAATTGGAAAAACACTCTCTAAATCTGGCTTGTCTCCATCTATATAAAATTTGTTCAGAAGACTCAAAGCCTTCTCTGAATCAGGACTTCCTGTTATAGCATCAAAGTTTAAAGATAAGGCCTTTAATAAAACTTTATTAACAGCATAATAAGGTCTAATATTTTTAAAATTAAGACTATTTTTGACTTTTGTATCCCCATTTGTATATAATTGGTTCAGAAGGCTTAAAACGTTATCTTTATCAGGCCTTCCTGTTATTGTACCAAAATTTAAAGATAAGGCATTTAATAAAGCTCTATTAACAGCATAATAAGGTCTAATACTTTTAAAATTAAGACTACTTTTAGCTTTTGTATCCCCATTTATATAGAATTTGTTCAAAAGGCTCAAAACGTTATCTATATCTGGTCTTCCTGTAAAAGTATTAAAATTTAATGGCAAGGCATTTAATAAAGCACTATTAACAACATAATAGGGGTTAATGCTTTTAAAATTAAAGCTATTTTTATGATTTCTGTAGCCATTTATATATACTTTGTTCAGAAGGCTCAATGTGTTCTCTAAATCAAGCCTACCTGGAATAGTATTAAAATTTAATGTCAAGGCATTTAATAAAGCACTACTAACATCATAATAGGGGTTAACGCTTTTAAAATGAAGACTATTTTTAGTTTTTCTGTTCCCATTTATATAAAATTGGGTCAGATGGCTTAAAATGCTCTCTAAATTAGGCCTTCCTGTAATATTATTAAAGCTTAAAGACAATGCATTTTTTAAAGTTCCCCATGCAGCATTATAAGGTTTACTATTATTATAATTATAGGCATTTATAGCTTTTTGTGTTTTTGTATAATTGCCATATATATACGAAATGAGAGGCCTATTTATATATATTTCTCTATTATAAGCCTTTTCAAAAAGTATACTGTTTGTGATATCAGACTTTAAAAGCTTTTCGTTTATGTATTTTAAGCTTTGATGCCCAGCAGAAGAGTATAATGTTTTGACTGTGTTTTCAAGTTGCTTTTTGAAATTAAACAATTCCTGCTGACCCAAAATACTTAAGCTGCTTTTACTGCTTTCTTCCTGTAATTGAAGCTGCATCCTAACATTAATTAAGAGCTGCCCAATATCAGTTCTATTGTAATCCTCATATGTACTATCAACCTTAAAAAAAAGCTCAAACCAAGCAGCAAAATCATTTCTTAAAACGCTGTACTTTGCAAATATTTCCTGAGCAAAACCATCGTTATGTTTGGTTAACAGAATATTCTTCGATGCCAATATTTGTTTTGGTATAAACAGTTTCTTTTTTTGCAGCATCATTTCATTCCTTTATGTACAAATTCAATAGATTCCACAGCAACCATATTACTGTCTGCCTTTAGTTCTGGTCCAGACCACTTTACAGGATAGGCATCCATGAAATCCCATCTTGTTATATCCCTACCTGAGCTGTTACACAGTACAACCGAAATCTTCTGCTTTATTATTTTTCCAGATAGAACACTTTTGTACCAATTGAGCAATTCACCTGATTCTACAATTCCCTTTTTTAGTGTCAATCTTGGATGCTTGATGAATTTCGGAAAATGGTGCATATAATTGGTTCCGCCTTCCCTGTATTCCTCTAGTTCCACCTCTGCTTCAATACCTGATACCTCTGAGAAACCGCCATAAAGTTCAATATCATTAATCTCCACCTTAAACTTAAATGAACCAACCGGATAGCCTTTCTCCACCATAGGTTATTAGCCCATACACAACATTCTAACAAAAAATAATGCTAGAAATGCATAAGTCAATTTATTGACCTTGGGCTAGGCACCTCCTTTATTCCTATTAATAATTTCTTTCAACCTTCTCCTCTTAAATACATACAATAAGTTTGAATTGGGGACTGTTGCAAAACAATAATTTCTGTATACTTTTTCTTGTTTTGCAACAGCCCCTTGTATATATTTCATTTACTCAAACACGTTTTCTTTATCCTCACTGAGCTTTTGATTAATCCTTGAAATCTCCTCACACCATTTTTTCCTTTCGGCATGCTCCATCGCCATTATATCATCATGCTTCCAGTGAAAATGGTAAGCAATAAAGGCTACCTCCTCATAGATACGATTGATGGGATAGCCCTTTATAGCTCCCCCAACTGCTCTGGAGGTGCTTCAAACTCATTCCCACATTTAGGACAGGATACTTTGATTCCAGCACTCCCTGTATCATTGATTCTACGATAAAATTCCTGAAGATATGCCATGTCAGTAGAAAACAAATCCTCCACAACCTTAGTATTAATCACTTGAAGACTTCCAAGCTTCACAATAACCCTTGAAAGCAATATGATTGTTAAGTATGCTGGATTCTGCTGGACTCTTGGATCTCTAAGAGGCAATATCTCATCAGCAGCGGTAGCTAATCTCATTACTCCGTTTCTGTGTAAATTTCCCTCCATATCCACATACCCCTTGGGCAATAAAAACTCAAACTCTGTCTGAAAAGCCATATATAACCTCCAACAATACTATTTTGTTCTAGTCATACCTTCATGTGCAATTTCTAGTGTTTCAATCAATACTTCATTACCTGTTCCCTTAAAATCCGAAACGTTATATTTCATCGGCCAGGCTTGAATAACCTGCCATGTAGCAGAATCCTTGCCCTCTTCATCAATTGTTATAATTGTAACTGACTTACGTTCCACTTTGCCTTCCGAAACATTTTTAAGCCAGTTGTATATGTCCATTGAATCAGTAATACCTCTTTTCAAGGTTATATTGCTATGCTTTCTTAATCCAGGCAATTTGCGTGGAGTTATTGCCTCATTACCATCACGATATTCAATAACATCCATTGAAAGATCATATCCTGATACATCTGAAAATGCTGCAACTTGAATACCTTCTATTTCAACCCTATAACGAAAATTTCTGTATGGGTCCAATCGGGCATTGGTAGCCATGATTCTTCTCTCCTTCCGTATTTTTAATCTCTATCTCTATTGTTGTTCTCCCGTTTTCTGAGAGATCCTAAATATTACAAATTCTGCTGGCTTTACTGGTGCAATTCCAATTACACAAATCATTCTACCATTGTCTATGTCATCCTGAGACATTGTAGAGCGATCCACCTTAACAAAAAAGGCTTCTGCTGGACTAGTTCCCATAAGTGCACCATTTCTCCATACTGTAGTAAGGAAATTTTCAATTGTACGTTGTACCCTTGACCACAGCTTGTCATCATTAGGTTCAAAAACCACCCATTTTGTACCCTTTTTTATTGACTCCTCAATAAATATAAATAGCCTTCTTACATTTATGTATTTCCACAGAGAATTGGAGGTACAGGTTCTTGCTCCCCATACTCTTATTCCTTCACCAGTAAAATATCGTATAAGGTTTATTCCCTTTGGATTCAATATATCCTGTTCGCCCGTGTTGTATTGATATTCCAAGCCTGTGCAAGCTCTTACAACCTCATTGGCAGGAGCTTTATGTACACCTCTTGAAGTATCTGAACGAGCATAAATACCCATCACAGAACCTGATGGAGGAATATAAGTATTTATTTTTTCGCAAGGATCAAACACCTGAAGCCATGGGTGATACATTGCAGCATAGTGGCTATCCACAATATTTCGGAAGGATTCAACATCTGCAACGGTTTTTTTGTCACTAGGGATGTCAAGAACAGCAAATCTGCTGCCGAGATTCTCACAGTGAGCAACAAGTGCCAGCTGTGCAGCTGGATCAACTATTCCTGGCATTGCTATTATACTGACATCTTCATTATCAATAAATGCTTTTATTCCAGTACGCTTTCCTGGTCCTCCATCTTGACCTATAAAGTCAGCGGCAGTTGTCTTACTTAGATTACCATCGCTTCCGTTCATAAGTGTAATAGTGTGCTCACTATACCTTAATTCTTTGCTATATTTTAATTCTTCATTGTAAAGCTCATTTTCATTTTCACCTATCACAATGATCTTCTTGCCTTCGTCATCAGCAATTACTTCTAGTTTCTTTCCGTCTTTTACCTTTTTCAATACATCTTCAGTTACAACGTCGGTGATGGTTCTAACCTTTTTAACTACAATTTCCTCACCTGTTAAAGCCGTTTCACCATCTTGAAGTTCAGATTCTATTCCATCTTTTACTTTTAAAAATTCTACTTTCTCCGAAGACTTCAATGTTGAGAAATCACCACTATACAGTTCCTTATCATCGTCCCCAAGGACTTTTATCTTCTTGTCCGATGTTATTTCAACTTTTAAGCCATCTTTTACTCTTTTTAGTTCTGTATTCTCAACACTTTCTTTTATTAACTGTATAGCTTTTATCCTCTTTACTACTATTTCCTCTCCAGCCAGCTCTACTACGCCACTTTCAACCCCTGTTTCAATACCATCCTTGACTTTAAACACTGAGATTTTTTCAGTGGGCATAATTTCTCTATTTGTTATGACCTGATATGGGTGTAATGGTATAATATCCCCCATATTATTACCCTCAACCACTATTAACGAAGACTTTGAAACAGCCTTTTCTATGTAATTTGATGCTGAAGGATTTAGTGATACGTTTTCATATAGCTCAGAAACATCCTGATAACTAACCTTTAGATTAATCTCACATGTATATAGAATTTTTACAGGAGGCAAGCTTTTATCTATCATTTCGCCCGCATGTTCTGATAGTTTTTCTGAAAGTGTTATCACATTATCCTGCACATCCTTAACTATTGCATACTGCTTTGGAATTTTGTTTACACCGTCAAAGAAAGCTACAACATCGCCAAGATTAAAGCCACCGCTGTTCTTAACCTTAAACTGCAATGCTGCATCAGTGTCTCCAATAACTTCTTCTATAGTTGTCTTTGCCTTACTAGAAGGTGTAACAGTAATCCTTATTCTATTTCCCCAAACACCAGGATTTTTAGCAGAGATATGTAAAGCACTCTGCTCACCCTCATCTTCAAAATTCTTGGACTGTTTTGCTTCAGGAGGTACTACCCTCATTACAAAGCAGCGTCCTCCTCCATTGTTGAAAAAATGCTCAACTGCATAGGATAAAAACCGATTATTTCCAAATAGGTTTTTTGGCAAATATCCTCCAAACTTCCTCTGAAAATCACCAAAGCTAGTTACAAGCTCTGGCAAACCTTCAATAACACCTTTCTCTGCATATCCCAAGAAACCGGCAGTGCTGGTGCTAACACCCTCCATAGGCCTTGGACCGCTTTCAAATTCCTCAACATAAACACCTGGAGATAAATACTCTGGCATAAATTTTTATGGTTCGGAAATATTATATATCCGAAACCATTGCCCCCTTTCACTGAATAATTGTTCGCTTGTTTAAAATCTTAAAAACCTTTATTATGAATAACTAAACAACTATTTGTACCCTTCCCAATAAAATTGGCCTACCTTCTTCCATAAGAATCCGTCTTTCGGTATTCTCATTTTCAATCTTAAGTCTTACTTCACAGTTTTTTTCTCTGAAGTTTCTAAAGTATATAACACATTCGCCTCTTGAATCTGTTCTTGTATATATCAAGGGCATAAGAAGTGCACCTTTTATCTGCTCATCAGTAAGTGGTTTCATAAGCTTGAATTTTCCATTTTTAATTTTGCCTGCAATTGTACAAGTTTTAGCGGAATTGTCCTCTTTTTTCTTTATCTCAAAGGTATCCCCTCTACCAATACCACCAGATATGTTAACAAGGTTCAATATATCCTTTTCACCTTCAATACCCATAATTCTTGCTGCAGCCGACCCTTCGGAAATAACCGCAGCTTCAATGTTCGCTCCTTCTACTGCCTTTCCTTGAGAATCAATCAAGGTAAGCCTTATAATATTTGATTTTTCTGGAAAGGGATATGCTGGTGAAGGTTTAAGCGTAAAGAAAATAGATTTATTAGAGGGAAGTTCCTCCATATTGACAGGAAATCTTTCCAATAGATAATTATCTGACTTAATTATTACATCATACATTTTATTATTTAACTGAGTAAAAACATAGCAATCAGGCTTCACAATGGGTAAAACAGAAGTACCCTCCAAGGTGATTTTTATATTAGGATCTGTAATATATTGTGCTGTAAATTCATCCTTTAAATATATCGCCATTGATACTCTGTCGCCAAACTGTATACATATGTTGTAGTCCATTGTCTTCACCTTTGCACATACCAATTTATATAACGAGGTAAGGAAATGTCACCCACTTCCTATAAGTGGCGGGTACCACTTTGATTTTCAGTCGGTGAGAATATCTCCGCCTCGCTTACACGCCGCTTATGTAATGAAATTTTTCTACAATCGAAAATTTCATTTTGAATTTAGGCGTTATAAATACACTGTTAATAGCTTTTTTTGAAATCTAATCATCCCCTCCTTAGAAAAGGGGAAGTCCTTTTAAATCCCGATACCTTAACTCAACTTTAAGCACATAAAATTCTATCGTTGCGTGAGAATTATCAATGGTTTGTTGTCAAAATAATTGCTAACTAACTGTTTTACAAAAATCATGTAACTCTCTTAACTTCAGTAAAATCAGATATTTCATTTATATCAATAAGAACAGGCTCAACAATATAGCTAAGAGAGGTTTTATATGCAACATTCGGAAAAGTCCATATTTTTGATTGTTCTTCAGTCGTCATGTTATTTAGTATTATTTTAAGCTCTTCATTCCGTTCTGCCAAAGTACCACATAGATAAGATCCTTTTATAACCTGATTCATGGCAATTACCTTCATTGCTGCACCTAATATGCATAACTCATCATACGCACGCGAAGATATTTCGACAGTAGAATACGCTGTCAGCAAAAAGTATATACTGAGTGAAAGATTTTGTCCTGATGGACTTCTCCATGCTCCATTTTCCTTAATTGAAAAGGGATAAATAGTTAACCGTAAATCTCCTTTTTCAGCAGGAGAGCATAGTCCTATCAATTCCGGTTTCAAAATTGGATTTGGAGTCAGCTTGTCTCTTAGCAGCTTAACAAAAGAGTTTCCTGCATCTGAAATAGCAGTAAAACTACCCATTTATTCCTCCTATAGCAGCACGGTAGTATATAACAGCTTAATACAATTTTTACTTTAAAGAACCCTTAAAACTACTTTGTGAATAATATGTAATATTATTATGTTTGAGCAATTATGGATATTGGGTCTATCTTATCTAATTATATACATAATTAGCACTTGTAGTTTATAATATACTATTTTTTTTTCTAAGTCAATTAGAATCAGCAAAAGCTGATAGTAATTGACTTTAGTCAACATGCAATTGGCTAAAGCTGATTATAATTGACTTTAGTCAACATACAATCAGCAAAAGCTGATAGCAATTGACTTTAGTTAACACACTATCGTCAAAATGCGACATTTCGGTTTTAGGTTAAAGCCTACTAATGTCTTAAAACAATTCAAACCAAACTGTGTCATAAGCCTAAAAGACAATGGCCTTGACCCTGGAAGCACTCAATATTTGAGCGTACTTAGAACCTGCGCAATCTCCTCCCTTGGCCACTTGCCAGATTGCTTGTACTTATCAATCAATTGGTTTATCTGCTCCGCTTGCAACTTTGGCCATTCGCCAGAGACCGCTGCAGACCGTGCCAAAATCATCTCCAGCTTTGAGGCATCATCCACGGTTACATACTCTGCAGCATTCACATCTTTCATATATGTCACACTCGACATGTTCGAAACCATAGTATTATATGAATTGTTAGCTTGCTTTAGAGCTGTATTGCTAATTAGCGGATAATTTCCAGCGTGTAGTTGTTGTCCGTAGCCCAGTTGGTTGATTTGAACTGCATTACTAACTGCATTATGTTTTTCCGTTGGCGATACACCAATAGTTGGTTTATCGGTACGATTAGCTAGATACTGATGGTAGGCTGTGTCTCCAACTAGCAGTCCACGCTGCATCTCACGATATTCGAATGCGTTCATTCCAGTCTGGTCACGTGTAGGTCTAGAACCCGTCCCAATGTGATCTCTGTGTAAGGCATGTACCTCTTGGTATGCGGGTGCTATGTACTCTAACACTTGAGCATCTTTAGATTCTTGTCGTGGTAGCTTACCATCTGCCAGTACTGCATAACCAATAGTATGTTCTGACTCGTGTGTTGAACCAGAAACTATATCTGCTAAAAGCTTTGTGAGTCGTATCTGTTCTTGAGACTTCGCACCGTGTTGTCCAAGCGTGAATCTTAAGCGGCCTTGAGGAAGTCCTTTTACGGCCCGTTTATAGAAATCAGGATTTTTTTTCTTCTTAGAAGTCTTTTGGGCTTTGGTACTAGAACCCGTCTTCGACGGAAAACTTTTTTTTGTGCCTCTTGCTAACTGTAATGTAACCCTTTTATTGACTTGTGGATTTATCTTTGCATCATCTTGCAGTTTGGTTTGCACAACTAATCCAGACAGATTATTCATAAACTCAAATCCTTGCTTTCCTGTGCTTTTCTTCTGAGCCACTGAATTAGCTATCACCCTACTTTTTTTATCTATTTTTTTCTCTTTATTTTTCTCTACTTGTGCATACATCTCTCATCAATTCCTTATTGGATTTTTTTTCGTATTGGCTTTGTTTTTTATTGAAAATTAGCAATTTCCGCATTGCACCAATTTATACATGCAGCTGCACCTGGCTCACCTACCTGATTATTGAGAGTATTAATCACTTCCTGTAAAGCAGGTCTTCGGTAGACCTGATTAACCCCAATGTTTATACGGCTTCTCTGATTATTTCCGTTTTTGTAGTGTGGTTGCCTAATCTCAATATGCATATGGTGCCTAGCTGGCTCGCCAATAAACCTCATCTGAACTACACCATTTAAATCTTGCCTATTATCCACAAACCCAAAACCTTGCTTCCCCGTGGCTTTTTTCTGAACAACTGAATTAGTTATCACCCTACTTTTATTCCCTATTTTATTCTCTTTCTTTTTCTCTACTTGTGCATACATAGCTTACCCTCCTCAACTTAATTTGGTGCTCGACACAGATGTCCCTTCCAGTTTTATTCACCCTTGCCTGTATAGTTGTAAGCCTTCGCTCCCATTACATCTGCCTCATGCTCTAATCCTGGATTATCATTTACTTTAACACCTTGTAGCTGCAGGGTTGGTTGAACCCTACCCTGTGCCTGCTGTACTACATGCCAGGCTTCATGGGCAAGGTGCTTCTCCTGTCCCGATGCCACATGAATATCCCTACCCTGTGTATATGCTAAGGCTCCTACATGTGCTGGTTTATCCGAATTATAATGTACTCTTACATCACTCATATCCATCCCAGAAAGACTTTCCACCCCTGACTTTAGTTGATCTGGCATTCCAGTATTATTTTTTTTCATCTGGACAGGTTCAGGCATCTTTTGTATATGCAAGTTTTCATCTACCTCTTGCATTGATTTCCTTTGGAGAGGTTTGGTATTCGATAAATTAATCAATGGATAATTTCCAGTGCTCTTCTTAAACTGCACTGTATCAACCTCCGCAAGCAAGGTATTGGTGGCTGCTACAGCACGCTGAACAGGCTTTGCGGAAGTAGGCTTTCGCTTTTGCGATTTACTCGCTATGCTGACCCTCTGGGCTTTTTTTTCACTCTTATTACTTTTATCTGCAAACATCTTATCCCCCTTCCTTGATTAAATATATTCTTCTATATCATCGAGGTTGATCATTTTTCCTATCTTTTTAAACTCTGTCAGTGCAGCTTTTATTATGTGACTATTCCCTACCGCTTCATTTTTTTCTGCTGCGATAAATGCGGCAGCTAGTACTATATTTTTTATATTTCCTCCACTCACCTCAAATTTCTCTGCAATCCAAGGAAAACTGATGTCATCTTGTAACGGAGTATCTTTGGGGAATAAAGAACGCCAAATCATTTCTCTATAAGTTGCATTTGGAAACGGAAACTCAATAACAAAATTAAAACGTCGTAAAAACGCCTCATCAATATTCTTCATAAAATTTGTAGCTAAAATGGTGACACCTTCATAATCTTCGATTCTTTGTAGTAAGTATGCCGTTTCCACATTGGCATGTCGGTCATGGGAATCTTTGACCTCGGTACGCTTGCCAAAAATAGCATCTGCTTCATCAAAAAAGAGTATGGCATTACTAAGCTGTGCTTCATCAAAAATTTCTTCAAGATTTTTTTCCGTTTCACCTATGTATTTGCTTACCATTTTTGCTATATCTACTTTATAAAGCTCCAGTTGGAGTTCATTTGCCACCACCTGTGCCGCCATTGTCTTCCCTGTACCCGGAGGCCCCGAAAAAAGTATGCTGAGCCCTTTGCCATAGAAAAGTCTTTTATTAAATCCCCAATCCCCAAAAACCGTCTGTCTAAATTTCATTTGGTTGCAGGCATCTTTTAATAAATTCCTTGCGTCCTCCGAAAGAATGATATCATCCCAATGAAACTTTGCTTCAATTCTTCGTGCCTTGGTAATTAAGTGAGTTTTTCCATTTTGATAACAAGCCAAATTAAGGCTGTCTATATCTATTCCCTCTGAGCTGCTCTTATTTCCAACAGCATTTATATTTGCCAATTCAAGCGTATCCTTTATCTGGCCTGGTGTAAATCGAAATTTGGACGCAAACTCTCCCCAATTCACTGTAGTGCTGAATCTATAATACTTTCCCATCTCCTGCCACAGTAGCTTTCTCTCTTGTTCATCGGGCAGCTCTAATGAAAAGTGAAGGATCATCTCCTTTTGGGAAGGCATGTATTTTTTTATGGAATCAGAGGAAATAATATAAAACATTTCACCTCTTGGAAATTCTTTTATGTACTCTGTTTTAAGTTCAATTAGTCCATCTATTATTTTATCTTCAATGGTATTTGGCATTTTTACTGCAAGCACAGCATTTTGAAGAATTGTTTCACACAAGATAGATTTTATGAGTTTGTCAGGGCTTGTATCTGATAAAAACAGCTTCATATCCACCAGCAACAGAGTTCTACTTAAGCTCTTACATAAATGCATTAGCTGAAATGTTTTTCCTGTCCCATAGGCTCCTTCCAGATGAAGCAGGAGGGTTTCCCTTTCCTGCAAGTCGGATGTATAATAGTTCTGAAGCCTTTCCTGGAGTTCCTTTTGGATAAGCAAAGGAGCAAGAATGACATCAGAGTGAAATATTTCAATATACTTTTCTTGGGAAAGCTTATCACTCCCCAATAGATAATGCACAATTCGCGCATTTAGGCGCATCTCCCGATTTTGCTCATATGTATTCCACGGTGAATCAAAGAACAGAAATTTTTGCAAAGAACCGCCATAGATCCACTGTTTTTTATGCTTGATAATTTCCGTGGGATTATCGTATAGTATATTTAAAACAATTTCTAGTGTGGGATGTTTGATTGAAGTGTCATCGGCAATAAGTCCATATACTTTTTCGTATTTTGGATGCAATTCAGCTGCAAGGCACATAATCACAATTTGCCTTTCCAGCCATGAAAGGGAGAATTTTTTGCATAATAAATCTAGATTATTTATTTGTCTGTTATTCTCCATTTCCATTTCTCTTGAAATATACTCACTTTTTAATTGTTGTAGTTCCTCCGTATTGTAGGATTCATTTTCATTTGTGAATAGTTTCAAAGTTTGGATAAAATTCATAGAAAAGCCACTATTGGAGGATTCAACACATAGACTTTGTATCTTGATAAGCAGCCTGAGTATTTTAATATCAAGAATTTCAAGTAAATCAAAGATATACTCGTCCAATTCCTGAGTTATTAATTGGTTTTTGAGTGTTATTCTGTCCAGCATATGGTTTTCACCTTTCTTATCTGTACATTTGATTTTGTTTATTCCTCTTCCTCTACACCATGTAAATGATTAATTTGAGCTCCTTTTAGCCCTAGCACAGGATGCCCATACTTTTCCTCTTGCTGCTTGATAGTACGATTTCCCTGTTTGTCGGAGGTAACTCTGGCTGATTTTGTTGAATACACAAAGCGTGTAGGTTTGTTAACACCCATTTTAGGAACAAGATTTCCACCTATGATATCACATTCAGACATTTTTATTCCTTCAAGCATAAAACGTGTCTCTGCATTTTGATCTTCAGCTGACATTTTAACTACAGTACTAGTACCAGCCTGTTTACCACCTCCCCAAGTTCTTGTTTTCGCTACCTGCTTAGATGCATTTTTTACATTGGTTCCAGGAGGTACAAGATGTTTTTTTGAAAAAGCCGATGTAGTCGTTTTTTTAGGCATTTCAGCCAATGCTTTCTTTTTTGCTTCTTGAAATGCTTTTAACTTTGCTTCATGTTCATCTCGTTGTTGCTTTGTCCACCTGCACAATTGAATAATCTCACTGTTAGATATCTCTTTACGTTGAAGTAAGTTCTGACTTTTAGTTCCCAGAGAATCATTTACAAACTTAAATCTTTGTTTTACACTATGTTCATTTTTAGTAATTGAATTAGTAGTCGCCTTACTTTTATTCTCTTTGGACTGCGCCACTCTTTCATACATATCTTAACCTCCCCAACTATTCATTATAAAAATCCCACTTATTATCTATAACAGTCTATATTAATCTATTAATTTATTATTATCGACAAATCTACTACACTTATAAGAATATTACCATATTAATAATATTTGGACAATTAGTTAATGCATGGTTAATAGAAGTGTAGCTTTACAACTTTTATTGATAATGCTGCCACATCTGATTTTACTGAGCTTTAAGCAGTATATTCAAATAAGAAGCTTTGGTATTTTAAATTAAAGATGAATGGTTACTTGAATGGGTTTTGTACTCAACACCCATGCTTCAGACAAAAAATCAAAGGCAGTTTAATACACGCTGCCTTTGTTTTGCAAATTAGCTTATTAAATTCAAGTAAAATTTATCTGTTATATTATATTAAGCCCCTAATAAATATTTCTTCATCAATGCCAAATCAATTGCATCTACAGAACCGCTATTATCCATATCAGCTGCCTTTAATGATTCACCCGTCAAAAGCTCAATTCCAAGAAGATGTTTCTTTATAACAGCAAAATCCAATGCATCTATAACTCCATCATTAAATACATCACCGGGTATAATTATATCAGAATAATCTGGTTGAACAATAACGATATAATTCACTACACTACTATTTGCACCATTTGTTCCAAGTTCAACAGTTGTTCCATATGGACAAATCTTCTTATATATATTAAATGTAACTGATGCATCATTGGCTAATGTTTCTCCTGTATTAGTCCAACTACTAAGCCAGCTTGGAATAATTGTTAATCTTGTATCTAGCCCAACATAACAAACTATATCCCTACCAGGAGTAAATGTTGCCTCTGTTGTTGTAAACATTTTTGAATCACATGCAGTTCTTATCCACTCTGACCCTAATAGGAAATCTGGAATTTTAGTGAATTTATATGTCCTGTCTCCAAAAAACAGGTCTCCAATCTGTAAGTTTTTCTGAATTGACCAATCAGCATAATTTGTTGTATCGTTTATTGCCAAGGACTTAATATATTCTCCTTCAAGTGCAGGCTGCTCTACCACTTCAGTTACGTTTGGATTCCAACCATCTGTACCTGCAAGGAACTTTTCCATTGTATATTCAGATGCTCTTGATGAAGGTAATTGCTTTCTGGATGCATTTGAACCAGCACCAGTATTGAGGTATTCCCACATTTCATAATTTTCAGGATAATTGCCTGACATGCTGGTCCATCCAGCCGAAGCTATATGGTTACCTAGTTCACATTCTCTAAATAATACTTTTGGAGTAATAGTAGAAGTATCTGAGCTTGGTATCCACGGTCTTCCCAAAGAAATGGTTTTTGATGTACTACTACTGCTTGTCAGTTTACATTTATAGAATAGATAACCCTTTTGATCAGCTTTTGTACTTGGAGCTGTGACACATCCACCACTCCTATTTAACGAATAAACTTCACAATTGTAAAATACTGCAGTTGCTGCTCCAAATATAAAATCTACATCTCCCTCAATATAACAGTTGTAGTAATATTGTCTTCCGCTATTTGCATACAAGGTATCCTGATTCCCCTTGAAAGAACAATTCTTGAATATCATTTTATCGGCTTTAGCAAGCATTGCTACTGCTTGACTGCTGCCATTGGCAACCTCATCGTAGGAATTCTCAAAAGTTATATTCTCTGCCTGAAATCCGCTACCTGCTATGGTAATGCTGGCACTTCCTGTTGTTCCCAAGGTACCACCTGTAGACGTACTAGTGCTTGCAGCATCACTGTAGGTTAAAATTGTCCCCTCTTTGCTTTGGCCAATTAGCGTGATATTTATTTTAGATGAACCTATGTTCATTTTCTCCTTGTAGGTACCGTTCTTGATGTATATTGTTGTTCTAGTTGCACTATTATTAGGTACACTATTTATAGCAGCCTGAACGGTAGTATAATTTCCACTTCCATCTTTTGCAACCACTATATCATATTTTACAGGCTCTGTTATTGGATTCTCTTTAACAAGCTTAGCAGGCCAACTACCATACCATGCATAGCCAACTCTTCTTTCCTGACTAAGTTCTGACATTTGATAATGGATAGAACCATCTCTATCAACAAACATCGGTTTATTTGTGTTAATTTCATAAAAACGTGCCCAAATTGGACCTGCAGTTGAATCGTTCACAATATATCTGTCATCATCCGTTGTAACCACTTTAATCCCGTTAATCTGAACTTTTGCCATCCATGCAATAGCGGAGTTAATTGCATTTGTTATCTCAGTGCTTGGATTAATTATTGTCTTCAAGTAATTTACAATTCCAACACTTTCACTAGCAGAATTGGAAGGCAATTCATAAGCCCTGCCAGTTGTTGGCTTCAAGGTATTTTCATCATGCTGCTGGCACCAAGCTGTCTTGACACTATTAACAGTTATCTGTGTATTCAGAAAGCATTGTATACCTTTTTGAATTGCAGTACCCGCCCTTGAAGCCCTATTGGAATCAACAAAGGTAAAATCTCCTGTTTTATTTGCAACACTTGTCAGCAAATTCATAACATGAATCATAGCATTGTCATTATAGGTAATATGTGCATGATAAGTTCCAGCATCACTGAAAATCTGTGGCCAACCACCGTTTGCGTATTGACCATTTAAAAGAAGATCAATACCCTTTTGACACGAAGTAAGGTATTTTGAATTGTTGGTCTGTTTGTATGTCTTAGCTAATACAATAATTTGAGAGGTAGTTGTGTCATTATCAATTGTAGATTTCCCCCATGAACCAGTATCGCTTACAGTCATATCTTTTCTCCAGCCTCCATCAGAAAGCTGGTATTGGACTATACTGTCTGCGAGTTTAATTCCATCGCTACTTCCAAACCACGTATCAGAGTTTTTAAATACGCTGTCCCAATCGGGAGAAGAAGCCAATACTGCTTTTGGTAACAGCATTACTAAAGAAAAAATAAACACCAGCATTACTGTACTCAATACCTTAAAAATCATAATCTTACTACTTCTCACCATATCCATTACCTCCTGTTTTATACTTGTTTCTTTAAATATGCCAAAGGTTGTAAATACATTATAACGCCAAGATTCAAAATAAAATCATTCCATTGTAAAAAAATTTCATTATATCAGCAGCGTGTAAGCGAGGCGGGAGATATTCTCACCACCTGAAAACCAAAGCGGTACCCGCGACTTATAAGAAGTGGGGAACATTTTTTTGCCTCGCTATATATAAATATGCGTAAAGGAAACAAAAAAACAGTCGCACAAAACCAGTAGCAACTAACTTTGCTTTACCAAATAATTACTCCACAGTTTTGCTTATTAACAGAAATTTTGTCTATGGCTGAAGTTATACTATGCTGCAATTCTTTCAGTATTTTTAGATATTATTGCTTCATCCTTTAATGAATATGCAAAACTTAGTGCCAAAAGCCCCTGACCCAGGTAATATAATGTCAAGTTTACAGCTCTTAACGCAGGCCATGCATTCGGATAAAATAAAAAGTACATGAGTACCCAATCAGAAACAAAAAACAGCATACTTCCAGTAACCATCAAAAGGACAGGCTTTTTGCTGACAGAATAAAATTTTAGCATGGATAATGATTTCGCTACCATAAAGCTAATGACAACGGCATAAATAATGATCATTATTTCCATCCCCTTAAATTCAAAAATACCCAATTGAACCGTGAATAATATGGGAATAAAAAAGCATAAAAATACTAATATATCTTTCAAAGAAATTTTAGTCATACTACAGTATCCAAAGCTGTACATAATGTGCCCTATGCTGAAGCTAACTACACCAATTGCAAAAAAGTTTATTATACTAGAGTTTAAAGCCAAAAATACATCTCCACCAAAAGAAAAAATTAGACCCGAAAACATCAATGCAAAAAACTTCTTATTGGAGGGATTTTTTTTATAGCTAAACGCTGCTGTAGCGATAAACAACAAGCTTGATAAGCATTTGAAAATAAGAGTTGCAATTGCAAATTCAAACCAGCCAACAATAATGAGACTTCCTGTTGATATTAACATAAGAATAAATAGTATAATATTCATTTTGGTTTTGTTCTCCATTTCATTTTACGTTTCATTAATATATGTATATTTTTATATACAAAATTATGGTATATTATACTATATAAGAATTATTATAACAACCTTATAAAATAGTTTCTATTTAAGCACTTTTTAGAGAATAGCTCTTTTAGTATTAATAACTCAAACTTCGCACATAAAAACTATTGGTGCGGTAGAATTATCAATGGCTTATCGCTAAGTAAAGCACCTTATTTTATGAATTAGCTTCTCTTCATTTGATAAGCTCCCACACCTACTACAATTCAACAGGGAGAGTTAAGTTTTTTATATATATTTATATGGTATATTCACACTCATTGTCATGATATGACAAAATATCACTTAGTAATAATAAAATTGTATAAAACAGTCATAAATACGTTGATTTTTGATGTTTATTAGTTATAAATCCTGTTAATTTATTGTATTTATGCAAATTATGTTATATTATATATTTATATAATTATTGAAAAACAAGTGCCTCTTAATTTATCACTTAATTTTATTAACTTGTTTTTGGCAAAAAAATATTATGGAGGTGACTGTATCTAAATATAGACTTATGCGTACATGTAAAACCAATATTAATGTATTTCTCAAGTAAAAATGTCATTTATTTTTTCTACAACTCATTCAAATACTTATCTAATTATTATATTTTCATAATGATGTCATTTTTATATTTTATTTATGGAGGCGACAAGAATGAAAAAGAAAACGAAAAAGTTTATCAGCTTATCTCTTGCAGCTGTAACGGCTTTCTCAATATTAATAACACCAACCAAAACGACATATGCTGCTGAAGCTGAAGCTAATGATGACTGGCTTCATGTAGAAGGTACCAATATTGTTGATAAAAATGGAAACAAGGTTTGGTTGACAGGTGCCAACTGGTTTGGTTTCAACTGCCGAGAAAGAATGCTTCTGGACTCTTATCACAGTAACATAGTAGCAGATATACAGATAGTAGCAGATAAGGGTATTAACGTAGTCAGAATGCCGATTGCAACAGATCTGCTATATGCTTGGAGTAAAGGTCAATATCCAGAATCAACAGATACAAGCTATAATAATGCAGCACTTGCTGGATTAAACAGCTATGAATTATTCAATTTTATGTTGGAAAATTTCAAAAAAGTTGGTATCAAGGTTATACTTGATGTACATAGTGCAGAAACTGACAATCAAGGACACTCCTACCCACTATGGTTTAAAGGGGAAATAACTGAAAAAGTATTTAAAGATGCTTGGGTATGGACAGCTAACCATTACAAAAACGATGATACAATTATAGGTTTTGACTTAAAAAATGAGCCTCATACAAACTCCGGCGACTTAAAAATAATGTCTCAAAGTGCTATCTGGGATAACTCTGATAAAGCAACCAACTGGAAAAGAGTTGCTCAGGAGACTGCATTGGCAATAATGGAAGTACACCCAAATGCATTAATATTTGTTGAGGGTGTCGAGATTTATCCAAAAGACGGATTATGGGATGAAGAATCAACTAATACAAGTCCTTGGACAGGAAATGACGATTATTATGGCAACTGGTGGGGTGGTAATCTCAGAGGTGTAAAGGATTACCCAATTAATTTAGGAAAGCATCAGAAACAGCTGGTATACTCACCACATGATTACGGTCCATTAGTATTTGAGCAATCCTGGTTTAAAGGAGATTTCGTTACTGCTGATGATAAAACAGCAAAAAAAATATTATATGAACAGTGTTGGAGAGACAACTGGGCATATATTATGGAAGATGGAATTTCTCCATTACTAATTGGTGAATGGGGCGGTTTGACAGAGGGAGGCGACAAGCTTCTTGACGTTAACTTGAAATACTTGAGGTCTATGAGAGACTATATTTCTGAAAACAAATATAAACTTCACCATACGTTATGGTGCATCAATATTGATTCAGCCGACACAGGTGGATTATTCACCCGTGGTGAAGGAACACCTTTTGAAGGCGGAAGAGATCTGAAGTGGAATGACAATAAGTATGACAACTATTTGTTGCCTGTGCTTTGGAAAAATGCTGATGGAAAATTCCAAGGCTTAGACCATAAAATTCCTTTAGGCAAAAATGGTGTGCCATTAGGCGGAAGCGTAATTGAAGATCCTGTTAAATATGGAGACGTAAACAGCGATGGAGATATTAATGCATTAGATATAGCAGCTCTAAAAATGTTTTTATTAGGTGTTAGCCAAAATATTGATAAAAAGGCTGCTGATTTAAATGTTGATAATTCAATAGACGCAATTGATTTTGCACATTTAAAGAAGTACCTCTTAGGAGTAACAACTACACTACCTGTAAAGTAGCAGTATTAAATTCAGAATAATGGCAATCCATGTTTTATTGATGGGTTGCCCACTATTAAATAATAAGGGCGTGCTATTATATAACTAATCAGGTTATTTTATAACACGCCCTTAAACATCATCACGTACACTTATATTCCCTACTATTATCAACATCTTAAGAAAACGAAATCCCATAAGCCCACATTATCGAGACGATATCTATCGTCTCGATAGCAATTGACGGAGTCAATTCCTGTTACAACTTGATAAATAATTATTATTAAAACAAATCATTTATAACTTAGCTTATGAGAGAAATTGACTTTATTCATAAAATTTATTCAATTCTTAGCAACAAATGACAAATAAATTAATTGTAACCTAAGACGAAATGTCATAAAATATATATAGGTATATCTATTTTATTACAATTTGCAAGTTATTATAACGCCTAGCTTCAAATGAGATTTTTTGATTGTAGAAATATTTCATTACATCAGCGGCGTGTAAGCGAGGCGGGAGATATTCTCACCGCTTGAAAACCAAAGCGGTACCCGCCACTTATAGAAGCGGGGAACATTTTCTTGCCTCGTTATAATAAAATAGATAGCTAAATTTCCGAAAGGGGGGGGATTTTTGTATAAGAAAACAGTAAATAAAGTTTTCTTAGTAATGGCATTAGTAATATTATTTCCACTAATGTCATCCATTAATGCATCAGCAAGCACCGCATCGGAAGGAGTTAAATATGAATTTGAGGCCGGAATCCAAGATGGCGCCAAAATTTATACTGACTACCTCGGGGAAACCGATGATGGCAAAAAAATTGACCTTACAGGTGCTTCCTGCAGCTATATTGGGCAGAAAGGAACGAGTACTTCTGTTAATGTTCAAGTTGAGAAGGCAGGTCTTTATGAATTAATTGTTCGTTACGCTCAGCCGTTCGACCCAGTCAAAAAGGTTCAATATCTCAATTTAAACTCTGTAAACCAAGGAGAGGTGAGCTTCGCATACTCTCTAGGTTGGAGAGAATTTTCCGCTGGTATTATAAAGCTTAACGAAGGTGCAAATAATATTGAATTTGACGCCTATTGGGGATATACCTTCTTTGATTACTTGATTGTAAAGCCAGCAGATGAAAGTATTGCAAATCTAAAGGTTGATAAAACCTTAGTAAATCCAAATGCAACAAACGAAGCAAAATCATTAATGAGCTATCTGGTAGATGTTTACGGAAAGCACATAATATCAGGTCAGCAAGAGCTTTGTGGTTCTCATAACTATGAAGGTTCTGAAGCCGAATTTACTTACATAAAAGAAAAAACCGGTAAAATGCCAGCATTAAGAGGTTTTGACTTTATGAATTACAGAGGAAGTGTCCCAGGATGGGATGATTACTGTGCTGAACGTGTTATCGAATGGTACAAGGAGAAAAATGGCATTCCAACTGTTTGCTGGCATTGGTTCTCACCTGGAGACATAGGAAAAAGTGCCGATAACAGTTTTTATACCAAAAGTACAACCTTTAGTATATCAAAGGCATTAACTCCTGGAACAGAAGAAAACACTGCATTGCTCAAAGATATTGAGTTTATGGCAGCTAAATTCAAGCAGCTTCAAGATGCTGGAGTACCTGTACTATTCAGACCACTCCATGAAGCAGAAGGCGGTTGGTTCTGGTGGGGTGCAGAAGGTCCTGAGCCCTGCGTCAAACTTTACAGACTTCTCTATGATAAGTTTACAAAAGAGTACAAGCTTAATAATATTATTTGGACATGGACTTCTTATACTTATGATACATCATCAAAATGGTATCCTGGTAATGATGTAGTCGATATCGTTGGATATGATAAGTATAACGCTATGGATGGCAAACCTAACGGAAGCGCAATTGCTTCTACCTTCTATAGTCTAGTAAAGCTTACAGATGGTAAAAAGCTTGTTACAATGAGTGAAAACGATACTATTCCCCAAGTATCAAACCTGGAAAATGAGTTAGCAAGATGGCTATATTTCTGTCCATGGTATGGCTGGCATTTAACAGGCGAACAAAATAATCCAGTTGAATGGCTTAATGAAATGTACAATAGTGACTATTGTATAACCTTAGATGAACTTCCAAATCTTAAAACCTATCCGTACACTGAAGCAACAATTTTATATGGCGACTTAAATGGTGATAAAAGTATTGATTCTATTGATTTTGCATTGATGAAAAGCTACCTACTTGGAAGCATAAAAGAATTTACTGTTTCAAGCAAGGCAGCAGACTTAAATGCTGATGATTCAATAGACGCACTGGACTTCTCTTATCTTAAGCGATATTTACTTGGTGATATAACTATATTCCCTGCTAGTACAAAATAATTTTATCACCAATAAATGTTTATTGTTATGTAGTTGTTATTTAGAAGTGCACTAAATCATAAATTAAAAACATATCTATACATTTAATAATTATAGAAAAGGAGAAAAAAATGAAAACAGGAAAAATTCTTTCGAAGATAACTAAAGCTTCGATTATAAGCGCTGTCACCGTAAGTATGTTAATAAGTCCTTTGAGCACTATAAATGTTAATGCTGCAACTTTGGAATATAACTATGCAAAAGCATTGCAGCTTTCTCAATTCTTCTTTGATGCTAACATGTGTGGTACAGGTGTTGATGAAAATGGTCTTTACGAATGGAGAACTGATTGTCACACTTACGATGCAAAAGTGAAGCTTGACAGTACAAATACAAATATGTCTGATAGCTTCATCAGTTCTAACAAAAGTGCACTTGACCCAGATGGAAATGGTACTGTAGATGTTTCAGGCGGCTTCCATGATGCTGGAGACCATGTAAAATTTGGTATGCCTGAAGCATATTCTGGTTCTACATTAGGTTGGGGCTATTATGAATTCAAAGATCAATATAAAGCTACAGGTCAAGATACTCATGCAAAAACTATATTAAGATACTTCAATGATTATTTTATGAAGTGTACATTTTTAAATAGTTCAGGTAAAGCAATAGCTTTCTGTTATCAGGTTGGTGACGGAGATATTGACCATGCTTATTGGCAGGCTCCTGAAAAAGATACAATGTTCAGAAGAGCATGGTTTGCTACTGATGCATTACCTTCTACTGACTGCGTAGCAGCAACAGCAGCTTCACTGGCTGTTAACTACTTAAATTTCAAAGAAGAAGACCCTACATACGCTGAAAAAAGTTTAAAATATGCAAAAGCACTATTTGAATTTGCAGAAAGATGTTCAAATAAAGCAGTTAATAATGATGGACCGAAGGGTTATTATGGTTCATCAAAATGGCAGGATGATTACTGTTGGGCTGCATCATGGCTCTATCTAGCTACAAAGGATGATCATTATTTAGCTGAAGCCTTCAAGTATTTTGATTACTATGCACCATCTTGCTGGACACATTGCTGGAACGATGTTTGGGCAGGTACTGCATGTATTTTAGCTGAAATAAATGATTTATATGATAAAAACACCCAAGTATTTGAAGACCAATATAAAAAAGCATCCGGAAAAAATCAGTACGAGACAATAGACTTCTGGAGTCAGGTAGCAAAACTTGTAGACAATTGGATGAACGGTGCAACAGTTACTAAAACTGGCGGTGGCTACGCATTCCTCAACAAGTGGGGTTCAGCTAGATACAATACCGCTACTCAATTTGTAGCTACTGTTTATGACAAGCACCACGGAGATAAAGCTTCAAAATACAGTGAATGGGCAAAATCCCAAATGAATTATCTTTTAGGTAATAACCCATTAAACAGAAACTATATTGTTGGCTATAACTCTGTATCTGCTAAATACCCACATCACAGAGCATCTTCAGGTTTTTCAAGATGTGAAGAAACTGGCCCTCAAAAGTATGTTCTTTACGGCGCATTAGTTGGAGGTCCTGATGGAAGTGACCAACATATTGATAGTACAGCAGACTATATCTATAACGAAGTAACCATAGACTATAATGCTGCATTTGTTGGTGCTTGTGCAGGTCTTTACAGATTTTTTGGAGATTCTTCAATGAAAACTGTAACTAATCTTCCTGTTAAAGCTAAATATTATGAAACTACTCCACAAGTCACCACAGGTGATTTGAATATGGATAAAAGTATAGATGCTCTAGATTTAGCAGCTATGAAAATGCATCTATTAGGTTCTAAGCCTCTAACTGGTGATGCTTTAAAAGCAGCTGACATGAATGCAGATGGTTCTGTAGATGCGATAGATTTTGCTAAGCTGAAAATGTATATGTTATCACTATAACAACCATTATTATTTTGTATGTTGCAGAACAATTAATTAACTGATTTATTTTTCCGTAGCCTTAGCACTACTTATTTTCGTGTATAGATTGCCCTTAGTTAAGTACATTTTAAATTTCTTTATTGGGGAGTGGCGTATTAACCATTATCCCCACAAATAAAAGCTTGGTAGCCAAATCTAATAAATAAAGCAACCAATATAAGTAGTGCACGGCTATTTTAAATGACTTCTTATTAATTAAAGAAATAGAGAAAGGAAGGAAAGTTATGAAAATGAGAAGGATCATATCTAAGCTTACAAGAACTTCCATTATGAGTGCTGTTGTCCTCAGTATGCTAGCAAGTCCAGCTGGGGCAATAGATGTAAGCGCAGCTGATTTGGAATTTAACTATGCAAAAGCATTGCAGTACTCACAATACTTTTACGATGCTAATATGTGTGGTACAGATGTTAATGAGAATAATCTATACGTATGGAGAAAAGACTGCCATACATACGACGCTAAGCTCAAACTAGATGCTACAAATACAAATATGTCAGCAAGCTTCATTGCTGCAAATAAAAGCGTTTTAGACCCTGATGGAGATGGTACTGTAGACGTTTCTGGCGGTTTCCACGATGCAGGTGACCATGTAAAATTCGGCATGCCAGAAGCATATTCTGGTTCCACATTGGGATGGGGCTTTTATGAATTCAGAGAACAGTATGAAGCTACTGAACAGGATGCCCATGCTAAAACAATATTAAGATATTTCAATGATTATTTTATGAGATGTACTTTCTTAGACAAATCAGATAAAGTTGTAGCTTTCTGCTATCAGGTAGGTGATGGTGATGTTGACCACGCTTATTGGCAGGCTCCTGAAATTGACAAAATGTTCAGAAGAGGTTGGTTCGCTACTGAGGCGCTGCCTTCAACTGACTGCATTACAGCAGCAGCAGCTTCTCTTACTGTTAACTACTTGAATTTCAAGGACGAAGATCCTGAGTATGCAGAAAAAAATCTTAGATATGCAAAAGCATTATTCGAATTTGCAGAAAATACTCCAGAAAAAGCAGTTAATAATGATGGACCTAAAGGATACTATGGTTCAACAAAATGGCAGGATGACTACTGCTGGGCAGCAGCATGGCTTTATTTAGCGACACAGGACGATCATTATCTGGAGGAATTATTCCCATTATTTGATTACTATGCACCTTCCTGCTGGACTCATTGCTGGAATGATGTTTGGGCTGGTACAGCATGTCTTTTAGGTGAAATAGACGACTTATATGATAAAGACAGCGACACCTTTGAAAACAGATACAAAACAGCTACTAACAAGAGTCCTTACGAAGACATAGACTTCTGGAGTCAAGTAGCAAAAACAGTAGACAATTGGATGCAAGGAAGAACTCCTCAGGTAACGCCAGCAGGATACTCTTTCCTCAGCCAATGGGGTTCAGCAAGATATAACACTGCTACACAGCTAATAGCTTTAGTTTATGACAAGCACCATGGTGATAAAGCTTCTAAATATGGTGAGTGGGCAAAGTCTCAGATGAATTATATAATGGGTGATAATCCAATGAATCGCTGTTATATAGTAGGATACAGCGACATTTCCGCTAAGTATCCTCACCATAGAGCAGCTTCAGGCTTATCAAAATGTGAAGATCCCGATCCACACAGATTTGTGCTTTACGGTGCATTAGTTGGCGGTCCGGACGCAAAAGACCAACACGTAGATGTTACATCAGATTATATCTACAATGAAGTAACCATCGACTATAACGCTGCATTTGTTGGTGCTTGTGCAGGTCTCTACCGCTACTTTGCAGACCCATCAATGAAAATCACACCAGATTTCCCTCCACCACCTGGAAATAGTGAAGACCCTGATCACCCATTAGTTCCCGAGTACTGGGTAGAAGGTTTCTGTAAAGATATGGTACAAGATGGTGAATCAAAAGCTACTGAAATAACTATGTATGTAAAAGCTAAAAATGTTAGCGAAGCTTCAGAAAAAATTTCTGTAAGATATTATTTCGATGCTACAGGAATGAAATCTATTCATCCTAACGAAATGGAATTGAGAGAACTATATGACCAAGCCTACGTAGAAGGTGGCGAAGGCGTTAATGGAGTTCTTACCGGCCCTATTAAGTATGAAAGCTCAAAATTAGGTGATAACAAGATTTACTATGTTGAGGTAACATGGGATGGTTATCCTATCGCAGGTTCCAATAAGAAATATCAGCTTGCACTTGGCACTTACGCTTGGCAGAATTCCTGGGATCCTAAAGACGACTGGAGCCATGATGGCCTGAACACAACAGACGATAACTGGACAGGAGTACCAATGAGAACAGATAAAATTTGTGTTTATGATAATGGTGTTCTTGTGGGAGGTATTGAACCAGATGGAACTAAGCCTGAAACCACTACTCCAGACCCAGAAATTACAAAGGGTGACTTAAACGGTGATAAAGAAGTAAATGCATTAGACTATGCGGCACTGAAAATGCACCTTTTAGGTTCAAAGCCTCTGACTGATGACTTATTAAAAGCAGCAGACATGAATGATGATAAATCAGTAGATGCGATAGATTTTGCTTTACTTAAAAAGCAGTTGTTAGGAATGTAATAATATAGGCGGTCAAAGCTCATATATATTGAGTCTTGACCGCCTGATTTTCACTGTAATATAACTTTATTTCAATTTTTTAATTATATCCTCTAGAACATTTCTTTCATATTCAATTAACTCTTGAAACAGTTTAAAATGCTTATCTAAAATACCTTTATTCTTTGTAATATTGTATTTAATGCATTTAGATAATAACAATTTATATTTAACACATAAATAATCATACTTTTTGTCAAATTCCTCGTTAGGCAGATAGCCTCTATCCATTAAATAGACCACTCTGTTTTTCATCAATTCTTTATGGTCAACTATTAAGTAAATTTGTCTCAAATTAAAGTAATAATTATCGCCATATTTATCAATTAAACCTTTTTGGTTTTCAAGCACTAAATTGTGAACCTTGAAGCCAAAAATGCTAGGTATACATTCTTCACTTTCATTCAGCATTGTTTTAGAATACAAATAGTGATTGAAGCTACTTTTTGCTTGTGCATAGTTGAACATATATGGCTCTTCAGGAATTATTATGTTCTGAATATAATGCATACTAAAGTAGTAAGGGTCATCATTTTCATTCTTCCAGTATCCATCTAGCACTTCTGCAAATGTACATGTAAAATGTCCATACATTCCATTATCACCATTATCAGAGCAAAGGAACTCTTGTTTTTGGTCATCATATCCGTATATTAACATTTCATGGGTAAGGTGTCCCTTTTGATACCACATTTTATGAAAGGGTATGTAAAATCTATCAATATAAATAAAGCAATAGGCCCCATTATCTATTTTATTTTTAATTACATCCACTAAGGACTGCTCCCCATTCTCCTCCAAATCAGATTTCGTCAAAATATAATGGCTAATGAAAGGGCACCCGTCTAATAAGCTCCTGTATCTGTCAAAAAACACAAGGTCGTTCTCTAATAAATATTTTAATTGAATAAAATTACTATATACCCACGGCATAATGTTTTCACTATTTGGCAGAATGGAAAACAAGCCTCCATAAAAAGAATAACCGCTAAGTAACGGACTCTGGTTGATAAATAGCTCTTTTTTCATAACCTATCCTCTCCCCTATTTTATTTCTTAATCAAAAGCCGAATCGTGTCATTTTTTCAGCAAAAACACTAGTTGAAGTAAATAGTATAAAATACATACTTCCATTAATTTGACACGGTTTTTCCTTACAAAATTATCTAAAATTACATTATCACACATGTTTTTTACAGTCAATATGTGTTTGTAATCAATTACTATCCAATTGAAAGTTGTTATACCGACTGTAAATACTCTTGAACTTTGATGAATAATAAGAAATAACTATACTTTTATTTTCTTACTATTTAGTATATTATTAATAGTATATGAATGACTTAAACCTCATAACATTTTTATCTATACATATGGTTTTAAATGTAATGAGTTTAGTTTTTCTTTATATAAAGATAAAATTAAAATGTCCGATATTAAAATTTAATTACTATTAGCTGAATACATTATATTCTGTTTTTAATGAGTATTGCTGAAGGCTATGTCAGTATTGAATTTTACCACTATAGAGATATGCTTAGCGTAAATGTTCATAAACAGCGCAAGTTGGCAAACCACCAACTTTGCTATGTTAATAAAATAAAGATAAGGATGAGTAAAAATGACTAAAGAATACGGGATTTTGAAAATCGACCCATTTCTAAGACCTTTTTCCAGTGACATTGAGCTGCGTATGAATCGTTACAAGGAAGTCAGATACATGCTAGTTGAAGACAATAACTCACTTACGTCTTTTGCTAACGGTCATCTTTATTATGGTTTTCACCCAACAGAAGACGGCTGGGTTTATAGGGAGTGGGCTCCAAATGCACAAGAAATCTCATTAATTGGGGATTTTAATGACTGGAATGAAGAATCACACAAGATGAAAAAGCTTCCAAACGGTAACTGGGAGTTGATTGTTAAAGGCAAGCTTCCGCACCAATCTAGAGTTCGGTTGAAATTAAAGGCCAACAACACCACATATGATCGTATACCACTTTATTGCAAACGAATTATTCAGCATCCCCAATCAAAAAATTTTGATGGAGTCATATGGTACCCACCTGAAAAATTTGAATGGCATGATGCAGACTTTAAACCATTGACTCCTTTATTCATCTATGAATGTCATATCGGTATGTCTGGAGAAAAAGAAGATGTATCTACCTTTTCTGAATTTGTTGAAAACATTTTACCCCGTATAAAAAAACTTGGCTATACTACAATTCAAATTATGGCTATTATGGAGCATCCATATTATGGCTCTTTTGGTTATCAGGTATCTAACTTTTTCGCAGTTTCATCTCGTTTTGGAACACCTGAAGAGTTCAAGGCCCTCGTAGATGCAGCACATAGTTTAGGTATAGCAGTAATCATGGATTTAGTTCATTCTCATACTGTAAGAAATACAGTTGAGGGCCTATCCGAGTTTGACGGAACTGATTTTCAGTTTTGCCATCATGGCAGTAAAGGTGATCACCCTGATTGGAATACTCGCCTCTTTAACTATGGAAAGCCCGAGGTTCAGCATTTTCTACTGTCCAATATTAAATATTGGCTAGAAGAATACCATTTGGACGGTTTTCGTTTTGATGGGGTAACCTCTATGTTATACCATCATCACGGCAGAGGAACTGCTTTTGATAATTACGAAAAGTACTTTTCAACGAGTACCGATCTCGAAGCCATAACATACCTTCAGCTAGCTACAGAAGTTGCTAAAGAAGTAAATCCTAATTGTATACTTATTGCTGAGGACATGAGCGGAATGCCTGGTATGTGCTTACCTATAGCTGTAGGAGGAATAGGCTTTGATTACAGGTTAGGTATGGGGTTGCCAGATTTTCTTATTAAAATGATGAAAACTCAGGATGACTTTTGGCATATGGGAACACTATGGTATGAGTTGACAACACGCAGACCACAAGAAAAAGTAATTGGCTATACAGAATCTCATGATCAGGCTCTCGTAGGAGATAAAACTATTATTTTCTGGCTGGCAGATAAAGAAATGTATTTTCATATGGATAAAGCCTCAAATAATGAAGGTATTGACAGAGCTATCGCCTTGCACAAAATGTTGCGTTTTATTACGTGTACCCTTGGTGGTGACGGCTATTTGAACTTTATGGGCAATGAATTCGGACATCCTGAATGGATTGATTTCCCACGTGAAGGCAATGGCTGGAGCTATAAATATGCAAGGCGCCAATGGAGCTTAGTTGACAATCACTTTTTAAAATATGAATATCTAAATAATTTTGACAAAGCCATGCTAAGTTTCATAGCAGACAATGAATTATACCTCGAACCTGTTCGGCTGCTATATGTGAATGAATTCAGTAAAATTATTGCATTTACAAAGGGTGATTATACACTCATATTCAATTTCCATCCTCAAAATAGTTATGTCCATGAATTAAAGGATACCTCTTTATTTAAAATTGTATTCCATAGCGCATGGAAGCAGTTTGGAGGTTTTGTGGACGAAGCTCTGAATGAAGGTCTGCTTTTAGAAGATGGTGTTGTTGTAGACCGCAGAACAGCAGTGGTAATTGAATATATGAAAAAGGACTATTAATAATCTGCTATAATATTATAAAGAATAAATGTAAACCCTACAAAATACTGTATGTGTATTTTATAGGGTTTATTTTAAGTTAATACAATTCTACCATTTCATATAAAGCTATTTTGTAGTGCATGTAAAACTTGCCAACTACCATTTAAAGCCTTCGTCCGATAAGCTATCGGTTTTTTACGTGAATTATGCTTTGAACTCAGAGCTAGCATCTAAACCAAAATGTTCGTCGATGTCATCAAATTTTTAGTCGATAGTAATTGACTATAAGAAAATATAATTACTTATTTTCAAATGGATTCATTACTGTCCCAATAAATATAGGCAGTTTTGTTCCATTTTCAACTATTGCGTATACAAATGGGCGATTGAGAATCACTTTATTTTCATATGGAGTTGATTTTTCAGCCATCTCCACCTTTGTTACAGCACCAGCCTTAGTTCCAACCTCACTAAACTGAATATATGTTTTGTGGAGAATATCCTTTATATAGATTCCTTCATAAGGAGTGGCCATTTTACTAAAGTTTGCCATACTATCGTCAAAAGCATCTACAAAGCCTAATTGCTTTAGAGGTTCAACCAATTTAGCTTCAAAAGCATATTCAAACTTTGGAACACATATGCCTATTGCCTTTCCTCCATTGCCGCTGTCTATAAAGCTTTGAAAGCTCTTGCTATCAAGATTTTTTATACACTCCTGAATTGATATTTTTTCATTTGGAAGCATTGCAACAAAGCTATACTTTCCACCCTTATAAGGCTTAATAAATCCTGTTGCAATATCATTTTTAAGATAAGTTTCTTTTGATGAATTAAAGAATATCCCCTCTATAATATTACCATTTGAAAGTTTAAAACCACTATTAATAGCCTCATATTTGTCAAACTGAGTTTTCCATTCTGCTTCAAATAATAATGTATTTATTAAAAACATTATTGAGTCACCGCTTATTTCTTCTATTATTTTGTCAATAAGCCCATCAGTATTCTTATACACCCATTTATTAATATCTGTTACTGTATCAGGTGAATAAAAATCTGCTTTAAATATATCAGCCTTGTAATAATCTGCATTTGTCTGTAAGAAATCACGGTTTACTCTTAAATCATCTCTATACCAGATAGAATTTGCTAGTCTCACAGCATTGCCGTTAACTGAATCTGACAATTCATTTTGAAGCATAGAACTCATATTATAATAGTAATAATTTAATTGCTTTGTTGAAAATTTGCCCTTACCCAGTAACTGAAGAAATTGCTCCAATGTTCTGCCATCTGAACCATTCGATGTCATTCCCATTGCTAGTGCAACAGAGGTAGGAGATACAAGAGAGTTTTTGTCTAGATCAACAGATTGCCTAAATAAATCAAATGAAAAATCCTGTGTAGCAGTTATAAAACTTTGTGGCAAAAATGGAACTTTTACTAGTTCTTTAGCTGCTATATCCCTTGTTAAGTCCTCTGCTTCTGCACTAACAGTGCTTATTCCAAATACAAGGGAATTTAATACTAAAGCAAAGATTAATACAAATGATTTTAAAACTTTTAGGTTTGACTTTCTGTCTTTTGTAAAAAATTCAGAATTTTTGTTCATCTTATAATCCTCCTGTTTATAAATTTATTAACTTTGGTCTTTTATTGGACTGTGCTCAATATTATAATTCGCCTAAAGTCCAATATTTTTTTACTGAAGGCTCAAACCGTAATTCACAGCTAAAATACATCTGCTGAAAAACAAATAGTTTGATACAAACCTCCGCACTTACAAAAACACACATTTGAATATTAGCTACTTGGTTTCCGTGCTGTAGGAAGTCTTTAAACTGTAATTGACTTTAGTAGGGTGTTTTATAACTCTGCAAATTGGCATCATATGAATTAATTAAACCTGAAGATAACTTTCAAATCCATTTAATGCCTTATTTAAGAAATGGTAGAAGTATGTATACTAAAATTTTATCATATATTGTTTATTCTTACAATGCTGTTAATTTATCTTTAATAAGCTGAAATACATATCTAAATCCATATATTTTTAATATTACACGTAACATGATATAATATTACTTGTAATATGTAATAATATTACTTATAATATAATATGATATAATAATTTAAAATATTTTAAATAATCCATAATTATGACATATAATTTCATATAAGTTTTACTTGGCCCTTCACCATTTTATTCAGTTTTAATTTTTTATAGTTAGTAATTACCAATTTAAATTTTAAAATGTTCACTGCTAAAAAGAAAGGAGGTTAAGTATTATTACTTCAAGTCCATCTATACAAGGATGGATAGTTAGAATCTGTAAAACTTATTAATTTATTAAAGAGAGGAATGAAAAGTAATGAAGAGACTTTATTTTTTATTAGCAATTTTAGTGTCATTGTTTACATTACTGCCAGCATTTAATCAAGCATCCGCAGAGGTTGATTCAACACATCCTGGCTTCAGAGTTCAAGGAAGATTTCTTTATGATAAAGCAGGCGAAAAAGTAATTCTTTATGGTCTTAACAAAATGATTATCTGGATGGATAAGGACGGTGTGCCATCTTTCTCCGAAATAGCCAAAACAGGTGCAAACTCCGTCAGAATTGTTTGGACAACAGAAGGCACAGCAGAAGAGTTGGATACTGCTATTCGCAATTGCCGTGCAGAACATATGATTCCAATGATAGAACTTCACGATGCAACAGGAGAGTGGCAAAAGCTTCCAAACCTTGTTAATTATTGGGTAAGACCAGATATTGTTGAAGTAATTAAAAAGCATCAGGAGTATTTACTAATAAATATAGGAAATGAAGTAGGAAATGAAGTAGCTGCAGCTACCTTTAAGGCAGACTACTCTAAACATGTAAATACAATGAGAACGGCAGGCATCCATGTTCCGCTGATAATTGACGCATCTAAATACGGTCAGGATATTGATATTCTCCAAAGCTGTGGTCCAGATATTATAGCTGCTGACCCTGATAAAAATTTGATGTTCTCAGTACATATGTGGTGGCCTTATATGTATGGCTATACAGACCAAAGGGTACGAGATGAAATTGCACAGTCTGTACAAATGGAGCTCCCATTGATAGTTGGTGAGTTTGGTCATAAGTGGGACGAAACGGAATCTGGAAAAATTCCTTATAAGATTATTATTGAAGAATGTTATAAAAATGAAATAGGATATCTCCCATGGTCATGGGGCCCAGGAAATAACCCTCAGACATTTTTAGATATGACTACTGACAGCACCTTTGCCACCTTACAAGGCTGGGGCTTAGAAGTATGCATGACAAGCCCCTACAGCATAAACAAAATTGCAAAAAGACCTGCATCAATGCTTGCCAATCTTCCACCAGTATTACCTGAAGAGCCTTTACCCGCAGGAAACTTAGCACTAAATCAACCCGTTAAGGCTTCCTCTGTAGAAAGCTCTCTTTACCCTGTCAGCAATATTGTTGACGGAGACAAAGGTACAAGATGGGCATCAACCGTTTCAGACCCCAATTGGGTCTATGTAGACCTGGGCAAGAAAACGGAAGTAAACAAGCTAATAATCAATTGGGAAGCTGCATATGCAACTCAGTACAAGATTCAGGTTTCAGATGATGAAACTACATGGACAGACCTATACACACAATACAATGGAACCGGTAAAACAGAAACTATAAGCCTTAAAGGTTCAGGCCGTTATTTGAGAATCTACTGTTCACAAAGGTATAAGTACGATTGGCCTTACTCAATTTTCGAAATTGGCGTATATGGACCGGAATCTGAGTTAAGTGCTTCAATATCACCTACAGTAGCAGTTTATGACAAAAACCCATTAGCAAATCAAGCTGCTCCTGCTACTATTATAGACTCTCAAGCTAATACTCTTAAAAAAATCACAACTGGTGACTACACCTTAGTACCTAACACAGATTATACTTTAACAGGTACTACTTTAACCTTTACAAAAGAGTATATGTCCTCTTTACCAATAGGCACGTCAAAGTTTATTCTTGATTTTGATGGAGGAGTCGACCCTGTTTTTGCTGTTGCAATTGGAGATACAAGCCCAGTAGGAAGCTCTACTATTAGTCCAACCTCTGTAACCTTCGACAACAGTGCACCTACAGACATTAAAATAACAATGGCTCTTAATGGCAATACTCTTTCAGCTATAAAAGACGGCTCTACTGCTTTAGTTGCAGGCACTGACTACACTGTAGCAGGAAATGTTGTTACTATTTATAAAAATTACATTTCAACACAATCAGCAAGTGCTATAAAGCTTACTTTTGATTTTAGCAGCGGAGTGGATTCTGTCCTTACCATCAACATTCCACAAACTGTTTTGTGTGGAGATTATAACAAAGATGGAGCTGTTGATGCTCTTGATTATGCTTTATTGAAAAAGTATCTTTTAGGAGAATTAACTTTGCCTGTAACTGACCCTGTTGACAGGCTTAGACTTGATTTAAACCAAGACTCAACAATAGATGCACTCGACTTTGCTATATTTAAGAAGTATCTTTTAGGAATAATTCCAAGCCTACCATCAAAATAAATTTAGCAAAGATTGCAAAAAAACCTTTCCAACAGTATTTTTATACTTGGAAAGGTTTTTTCATTTAATAGTAACTTATGCTATTTTATTAAACTAAGCTACGCTTAAAATATAGCACTATTAACTATTTGCATTATTTACGTGGAAGAGCAGTTATAATGCCAAGCAAGTATTGTTTCATAATTGCAAAGTCAACTGCATCTACTGTCTTATCAACATTAAGGTCTAATACTTCTTCATATGTATGTCCTGAATCCAATAAATAAATTTTAAATTTAGCAAAATCTATTGCATCAATATTACCGTCTTTATTGTAGTCTCCATACTTAATTACGGGATCAGGTTCAGTCTGTGCTGGGAAAGCATATTTAACCATTCCATCTATAATTTCAGGGAACTTGAACTGACAGTTTCTTCTATCTAAGAAACCAAATAATTCTCCAGTACCTGAGAAGTTATTGTTATCCCACAATACACAAACTATTCCACGTGCCTTAGCTTGTCCAACATAGTATGACATATACTCTACTCTTGTCTTAAGATTATTCTTATCAACTGCACCACATTCTCCGATTACTGCTGGAATTCCTCTACTAGTATACTTGTTGTAAACGTTATCCATAAACCAAGTAACTTCGCTTTGATCTTTTGAATCATTCATATTCCAAGTATTTACACCGCCATCAGCCATTGCTAATCCACAAAAACCCCATGGGCAATATGCATGTACAGATACTATCATCTTATTATTAGCTGAATCATTTGGCATTTTGAAATAAGTGTTTGTTGCTCCATCAGGAGATGCAACATATCCAGGAACCATGAGATATCTGCCTGCATTGTTTCCGCCTGTTGCACGTACTGTGTTAACAAAATCCTGATTGAGTGTATTAATACAATTAATAGCATCAAGTACGTCTGCATTTGTCAACTCAGGCCACCACTCATTAGCATGTCCTACAAGACGAGGTTCATTCATTCCTTCAAAAATAAGATGATTGTCATAATTTGCAAATCTAGTAGCGATCTGTGACCAGATTTTAGTAATATAGTTTTTTGAAGTGTTCAAATATTGACTGGTTGGAAAATATCCTCTTGATTTATCACAATCGTGATGGCTGTTCAATATTACGTACATTTTATTGTCTATACAATAATTAACTACTTCTTGAACACGATTCATCCACTGTTCATTAATCTTACTGTCTGATCCAGTTACATGTACACTCCAGCTAACTGGAATACGTACAGTATTGAATCCCTTTGCTTTAACTGCATCAATCATTTGCTTAGTAGTTTTTATTCCGCTCCATGATGTTTCATAATCTAAATCATTAGTAATATTTGTGCCGTTAAAAGCATCAAATGTATTACCTAAATTCCATCCAAGTCTTAAACCTTTTGCAAAATTCATTGCATCATTATTCGGAATGCTCTTATCTTGAATCGAAAGATTCGGAATAAGTGACGCATCGTACGCATTAGCATTTTGCAGTGGCAATAATGCTGTAAAAATCATTAGAAAACATAGTAAAAAAGCTGTAATTTTTTTCATTTAAAAGTACCTCCCCAATATAGTCATAGCTTAGCTATGGTATATTAACAGTATCAATATTACTAATACCATTAATTTTTATATAACATTTATTTAATTTATCTTTTGTATAATGAAATAACACTTATCTATAGATCTAGATAATAATGTAGCAAATACCAAGTTGAAGTGAAAAATTATGTAGTGCATATGCCATTTTTTTAGATTAATCTGTAATAATGCAAAAAAACAAGTTCTTACTAGTACTGATTCACAGTAATTTGAACAATTAACATAGATTGAAAACCTATTGCTCCCCTAGAATTTAGTGATTTCAACTCTATTAGACTTATAAACATAATATTTTTTCATTTTAGAGAAATATTTCTCAAAATAAAATTTATCTTACTGTAATCCTTTTTTTATTAGTCACCTCCTCTATTCACATTTACTTGATAGATACAAAATTATTTGTGTTATTCCCTACTAGGTTTTCTGTTACTTTATCACAAAGTCTGCTCCAAATTGCTCTACGTAGATGCAGCCAAAATAATAAGCAAACAGTAATCCTAGTATTTATGTCCTATTTATATTATAGGTTCTAATGTAATAATATTCAAGTATATAAAAGATATAGCAGTACACTCTATGATTAAACAAAATATGAGGGCTATGCCCTAACACCTCACATGCGGCTATTTAAAATTAATTCCACATTTAAAATACAATTTAGTATAAAAAACCTCTCCATAATATATAAAATATCGTGGAAAGGTTTTTTACACTAAATTATTGTATTAATTAATATTTTACCTTTTAGGAAGCGTTGTAATAATGCCAAGTAAGTATTGTTTCATAATAGCAAAGTCAATTGCATCTATTGTCTTATCAAGATTAAGGTCTAATGCCTCATCATATCCATGATTAGGATTCAATAAATAGTCCTGCTTAAATTTTGCATAATCTATTGCATCAATATTACCGTCTTTATTTACGTCTCCGTATACTATTTCAGGCTCAGTTTGACCGCCATTTCCAGCGTATTTAACCATCCCATCTACAATTTCAGCATTATCAAATCTATAAGCAGCTCTGTTAAGTAAGCCGAATAATTCGCCTGTACCTGAAAATAAATTGTTATCCCACACGAAACAACTAATTCCACGTGCTCTAGCTGCTGCAATATAATATGAATTATATTCTACTCTTGCCTGTAGATTATTGTCCTTGTTTCTTGATCCAAATTCACCAATTACAACTGGTATACCTTGACTTATATACTTATTGTATACGGAATCCATAAAGCTTGTAACTCCATTAACGCTTGTTGAGTCATTTACACTCCAATAGCTAGTACCACCTTCAGAATTAGGCTGTAATGCAAAATTATATGGTGAATATGCATGTACAGACACAATTAATTTATTTACAACTCCTGATTTATCAGTTGGAAGCTTATAGTTTGCATTTGTTGCACCCTCTGGAGATGCACAATATCCTGGACACATTAAGTATCTGCTTGCATTGTCACCACCAGTTGCACGTACTGTGTCTACAAATACTTGGTTCAGTTGATTGATACACTTTATAGAATCAATACAATCTGCATTGTTAGGATCAATCCACCATTCATTTGTATGCCCTATCAAACGAGGCTCATTCATTCCTTCCATAATTAAATGTTCATCATAATTAGCAAATTTTGTAGCTATTTGCTTCCAAATAGAAGAAATGTACTTCTTAGAAGTTTCTAAGTTTGCACTATTTGGATAAAAATAAGCTGAATTTTTCTTATCATTATCATGATGAATATTAATAATAACATACATTTTATTATCAATACAATAATTTACTACTTCCTGAACACGGTTCATCCACGCATCACTGATTTTATAATCTGAGCCACTTACATGGTTATGCCATGAAACAGGAATTCGAACTGCATTAAAACCTTTTTGCTTTAATAAATCTATCATAGCTTTAGTAGTTTTTACGCCAACCCATGCTGATTCATAATCCAATTCATTACCAACATTTGTGCAATCAATAGCATCAAAAGTGTTACCTAAGTTCCATCCTAGCTTTAAATTGTATACAAATTTCATTGCATCATTACTTGGAACATTTTTTTGCTGAAGTGTCAAATTAGGAATTAAAGAAGCGTTATAAGCTGAAGCATTTTGCATTGGTAATAGTGCTGTAAATATAATTAGAAAACTCAGTAAAAAAGCTATCGTTTTTTTCATTTAGATTACCCCCCAATTTTGTCATAGCTAAGCTATGTACTTTAATAGTATTAATAACAAAAATTAATAACTATAAGTTCTATCTTGCAATTATTATTGATATATTCGTTATCTTTTGTATTATGGAATAACATTTATAGGTAAATTAGACAACAATATGCCAATACCAAGTTAAAGTGACAAATTATCAAACTGACTACCCTTGTTTGATTTAAAACATATGGTAAATGCCTAATCGAGAACAGTTCTTACTAATGCAGGTTTAGCCATAATTTAAAGTCATTTAATTCGCTAAAAACAATTATCCCCTAGAGTTGATAGCAAAATCCTATGTTCTCAACAGAAATTTACCTTATTGAATTTCTCTTCTCGGTCACCTCCTTCTATTCACATATACTTGGTTAGACAAATTTCGATGCTATCCTATACTAGGTTTTCTTGTTACTGTATGCGCAAAAGTCTGCCTTAAACCTATTACAAGCAAAACTAATACAGAACAAGCATTCCCAGTATTTCTATCCTATTCATATTATATCTTCTTATGTTATAATATTCAAATATATATTTACAAAAAACATTAGAGTATACTATAAACGAACAAAAAACTACATATTTCACTTACTAACACAAGCTTATTCGAAAACAAACTTTGTACAGACATATTGCCTTTTCGAGCCCCAAAAACCACATGTGGTTTTTTTCATATTAATTGTTAGCTTCTTAGTTTTCAGGGTATATATATTAAACAATTACATATTATAAAATTCATAACGGTTTACATATGTAAACACTGTAAATAATAAAGCTTTTACTTTATAAAGCAGAAGTTAATATGCAAGATTTAGATTTTTTAAACAAATTTTTATTTAGTGCCCAAATGGGACGTAGGAGGTTATTATGTTAAATTCAGAAATTACAAAACTTATTAACGAACAAATCAACAAGGAACTTTATTCTGCTTACCTTTATCTTGATATGGCTGGGTATTATGCTGATAAAAGTCTTGATGGTTTTGAAAATTGGTTTTATATACAAGCTCAGGAGGAAAGGGATCACGCAATGTTATTCAGAACTTATCTGCTGAATAACGATGATAAGGTAGTTTTAACTGCCATTGCTGCTCCAGATAGCAACTACAAGGACTTTAAAGACCCTTTGTTAGCAACTCTTGAGCATGAAAAGACTGTAACAGCTTCAATTAATAATATTTATGCTGTAGCTTATGCCCAGAAAGATTTCCGTACAATGCAATTCTTGGATTGGTTCGTTAAGGAACAAGGTGAAGAAGAAAAAAATTCTTCCGACTTAATTAGCAAATTTGACTTGTTTGGAAATGATTCAAAAGGCTTGTATATGCT
>JAEZIB010000162.1 GCA_023416275.1 Bacillota bacterium
TGTCTATACTTGTAACAGTAATAACTTTGGGAATAATTAAAATTTATGATGAATTAATAATTCTGCGTAATAATTTAACGGTTTATTCCAATGATCTTTCAACCCAATTAGATACTCTAACTGACAAGATTACATCTTTCTATAATGCATTACCATATGAGGCTACTGAAGCTATAACTAAAAATCTTTCTTCAATATCTAATAAGCTTACAAATATAATTACTGCCATTATTCAATACACAATTAATACTGCATCCTCAATTCCAAAGTTGACTGTATTTTTTATAGTAACTATTTTAGCAACGTATTTTATTAGCAGTGACAAAAAGAAAATATCAATATTCTTTTACAAGCAAATCCCATTAACCTGGAGGAAGAAGCTACCACATATAAAAAAGGATACTTTTAATGCTTTATTTGGCTACTTCAAAGCAATACTTATACTCATGGGCTTCACATTTGTTGAGGTGAGTGTGGGTTTATATATTTTAGATGTTAAATATGCCCTTGTAATAGCTCTTATAGTTGGAATTTCTGAGGCAATACCTATTGTAGGTACAGGTGCAGTAATGGTTCCCTGGATTTTATGGAATATTTTTATTGGAAATATGCCATTAGCTCTTGGACTAGCAATCATATATATTTTAGGAGTATTAATAAGACAAATAATGGAGCCTAAAATAATTGGAAGCCAGATTGGTCTACATCCATTAGTAACCCTATTGTCCATGTATGTAGGATTAGAATTCTTTGGAGTTCTAGGAATGTTTGTTGGTCCAATAAGCCTGATTATAGTCAAAAATCTTCAGGATGCAGGTATTATGAAATTATGGAATGACTGATATTGGGCTTGCTGAACGATAGTAAGCATACATGAATCTTGTTTTCGATTAACATATTTGTGATCACATATATGGTTATTGAATGCATGAGAAATATCTTTTCATCTTAATTGGATTGAGAAGAGTACAATTTCTTTATCGGTACAGCAAACTCAAATATATGTTTTAATAATATATCCCTATTTATCATACCTGCCAATGACAACCCTATCATTCCCACCAATATCTTTATACACTATAATATCGCAAAAGAATTCATTCATAAGCTTTTTTACACTTTGCCCTTGATTATAACCTATCTCAATTGCAAGATAACCACCATTTGTCAAATAGCTTGGTGCATTTGCTATAATCCTTCTATAAAAATCAAGTCCATCCTTTCCACCATCAAGGGCTAGAAAGGGTTCGTGATTTTTCACCTCTTTTTGAAGCCCTGGTATGACATTAGTTTCGATGTAAGGAGGATTACTAACAATTAAATTAAACTTCTGCTCTCCAGCTAAAGACTCAAACAAATCACCGCAGTGCAATTCCACCCTGTTATCAACTCTATTCCTCTCACAGTTTACTCTGGCTATGCATAGTGCATCTTGTGAAATATCACAAGCCACAAGCATAGTCTCAGGGCAATAGTGAGCAATGCTCACAGCAATACAGCCTGAGCCCGTGCACATGTCCAATACCTTAACATTTTTTTTAAGTATTTCATCAACCGTATCCGTATCAGTTTTAGCCAGTTCAGCTTGTTTACTTATCAAGCTAACGAGTTTAATGCACTCTTCCACAAGAGTTTCGGTATCCTGCCTTGGTATAAGTACAGCTCGGTTAACTGAAAAAGAAAGTCCCATAAATTCCGTCTCTCCAATAATGTACTGAAGAGGTACATTGTGAATACGCTGATTAAGCATTTCACTTAGAAGCTTCAGTTCTTCTTTAACTAGCACCCTATCATAATGAGAATGTAAATATGACCTATCACATTTCAAAGCATGACAAAGCATAACCCCGGCTTCAAGCTCCGGGGCCTCTATACTAACACTCTTTAAACTTTCTACTGAATATCTAAAATATTCTCTAATATCCATATACTCTTTCCATTATCAATATTGCATATCGTTAAGTAATACTAATTATTAGGCTAATAAGGCCTTTGACTATACAAAGCTTTCTTAATCTTAACAATTATTCTAATACATTTATCGTATATATTCTATGTGGGAGTAGAATCATTAATCCTTTCCCCACTCATCGCTGCCTTCTTCAGCTGGCAGTACTTCCATAAAAGCAGCTATTGCAACCTCTATTTGTCTATCATCAGGTTCTCTGGTTGTGAAAGCCTGAAACATTAAACCAGGCGCTGTAATTACTTTAAAGAGCCAGTTCTCATGCTTAACGGCAAACTTAATAAATTCAAGCGAAACCCCTGCAACTAGAGGAACTAAAAGAATTCTTATTAATGCATTTAGAAAAACATTATGCCAGCCTGTAAATGCAAAAATCAATATACTGATAATCATAATAGTAAAAAATAATGATGTCCCACATCTAGGATGCTTTGTAGTATACTTCCTAACATTCTCAACAGTTATTTCTTCTCCGTTCTCATAGCAATGAATTGTCTTATGTTCAGCGCCATGATATTCCCATACTCTTTTCATTTCTTTCATTAAAGAAACAAGTGCAAGGTATCCAATAAATATACCTACTCTAATGGCACCTTCAATAAGATTCAAAACAACAACATTATCCATTTGAACAAAATTGGAGAAAAAGTCAGTTATAAAATTCGGGAGTAAAATAAACAAACCCACGCTTAAGCACAATGACAATATTACTGAGAAATATATAGCAACATCAGTTATCTTATCTCCAAATTTTCTATCCAGGAATTGTTCAAACTTTGATGGTTCATATGGCTTATCTCCATCCTCAAGATCAACAAATTCTGCTGAATACATAAGTGCCTTTACGCCAATAACCATTTGCGAAAAAAGATTTACAGCACCTCTTATTACAGGAATTTTTGAAAGCTTTCCTTTTGGTTTCATAGGATGCTTTTCAATCACTATTTCTCCATCTGGTTTCCTAACTGCTGTAGCTCTATACTGAGGTCCAATCATCAAAAGTCCCTCTAACAATGCTTGACCACCAATTGTAGTTTTTTTCATTTTACCTCCCATATTGCAAGAACACATCAAATTTGGTTAATTTATAACAAAAATATACCCTATATCAAATCATACGAAAACAAACTAAAATAGTCAATTATATTATAATAATTATTTTAATTTTAATGAAGTGTGCTAAAATAATTGCAAGAAATTTGATTAAAATTATATCTTGCAAACTTTATATCGCTACATTTATCACTTTATAGAGGACCTATTTTAATAAGTTTAAATTAAAACAAAAGACCGGGAAAATCTTCCCAGCCTTCATATGTCTTAATTCTTATATTGTATTGAACTATTCATTGTCAACAATACCATACTTCTTTTTAAACCTATCAACACGTCCACCTGTATCAATAAGTTTCTGCCTTCCAGTAAAGAAAGGATGACACTTTGAACAAATTTCAACGTGCAAATTCTTCTTAGTAGAACCAGTTGTAAAAGTCTCACCACATGCACATTTAACTACTGCTTCTGAATAATCAGGATGAATACCTTCTTTCATTACTTTTCACCTTCTTTCAAACAAATGCATTGTCCTCAATGAACAGCATAATTATTATATATTCAACGTACTAAAAAGTACTAAATTGCTTATTAAAGAGGCAAGTGATATTTTAACACAAAAAGACACATACCGCAAGCCCCATTTTTTGTACTTCCATTATTAATATTACAATATTTGTTACTTATCAGCTTAAAATACAACATATAGAACAAAGCAAGTTTTGGTTAAACTATATACTGAATTTAAATGACAAAAAATTTATAAAATCCAATATTTAAGACTATGAATTATTTTTATCAAGGAAAGATAATTTTATACTATTAACAAAGTCGTCATTAGTTCTAGTCTGCATAAGCTTGTTTATTAGCACTTCAGTAACCTCAGCAGTACCCATATTACTCATTGCTTTTCTAATAGCCCAAACACTTTCCAACTCTTTTTGACTTAGCAGTAATTCTTCTCTTCTGGTTCCTGATTTATTAATATCAATAGCAGGGAAGATTCTCTTCTCAGAAAGTTTTCTGTCAAGGTGAAGTTCCATATTACCTGTTCCCTTGAATTCCTCAAAAATAACATCATCCATTCTGCTTCCTGTCTCAATAAGAGCTGTTGCCATTATTGTTAAGCTTCCACCAAACTCAATGTTTCTAGCGGCTCCAAAGAATTTTTTGGGCTTATGCAAGGCTCCAGGGTCTAAACCACCAGATAATGTTCTACCAGTAGGAGGTATTGTGAGATTGTATGCTCTTGCTAATCGAGTAATACTATCAAGCAAAATTACAACATCTTTTTTCTGCTCAACAAGTCTCTGGGCTCTTTCTAATACCATCTCAGCAACCTTAATATGATGTTCTGGCACCTCATCAAAGGTTGAATATATTACTTCTCCCTTTATTGACCTCTGCATGTCTGTAACTTCTTCAGGGCGTTCATCAATAAGCAATACAATTAGCTCTATCTCAGGATAATTTACTGTTATAGCATTAGCTATTTTCTTTAGAAGTATTGTCTTACCAGCCTTTGGAGGTGAGACAATCATACCTCTTTGCCCTTTTCCTATAGGAGCAATAAGGTCTATAAGTCTTGTTGAAAACTCTCTTGGTGTTGTCTCCAACGTAATTCTTTTATCAGGATAAATTGGTGTTAAATATTCAAATGGTACTCTTTTAGAAGCAACATCAGGGGTATCTCCATTAATTGATTGCACGTAGAGTAATGCCTGAAATTTCTCACCTTCTTTAGGTATTCTGCCCTTACCACGAAGCTTGTCACCTGTTTTAAGTCCAAATCTTCGTATTTGTGAAGGAGAAACATAAACGTCCCTTGGTCCAGATAAATAGTTATCACTTCGTAAAAATCCGTACCCATCCGGTAAAACTTCAAGAACTCCTTCTACAGGGTCATCGCTCTCTATTTTTTCAGTTGTTTGCTGTACATTTTGCTGAAATGACGGCTGTACCTGCTGTTGAAGCGGCAACTGTGATTGTTGTCCGTTCTGTTGAGGTGCTAACTGAGATTGCGATCCATTCTGTTGTAGTGGCAATTGTGATTGTTGTCCGTTTTGTTGAACTGGCGGCTGAGTATGCTGCCCATTCTGTTCAGTCGACAATGGTGATTGCTGTACATTTTGTTGAGATGGCTGCTGCCCATTCTCTTGGGCATACAATTGCGGTTGCTGTCGCATTTGCGGTGTTCTTCTGATATGAGAATGAGATTGCTGACCATTTTGCTGTGTTTCCGTTCTTTGAGGTGTAGAACTTGTCAGAGGTTTATTTCCAATTCTCTGAGGCCTTTCATCAGAACCTGTTGCTGGTGTCTGTGGCTTTGTAGCCCTGTGAGTATGTACTCTGCTTTGTACTTTGTTATCTTCTTTGGAAGGTTTTTCATCAGCACTCTTTGTTCCTATATGCTTTAGCCTTTCCGGTAACTTATCTGTCTTAGTGTTCTGTTTATTATCAGTTTCTATATCTACCATAGTTGTTTCTGATTCTGGCTTTGTCTGTGTTTGCTCATTTATTTCTGCATCAGTCTTTTTAGCAGCTTCTGTTAATAAGTCTGGTACTTCAATATTCTCTTTTAATTCTGACTTATTATCTTGATCACCTGATTTATTGTCTTGATCATCAGAAGTGACGCTGCTGACTTCTACCTGCTTTTCCAATTTTGAAGCGCTACTAGGCCTTCCTCTTCTTGATTTCCTTAAAACAGGCTCTTGGACTGCTTGATTTTCATTTGTTTCATTATTATTAGAATCAGCTACTCCGACTGTATTAGTTTCAATTTTGTTATTTGGCTCAGACTGTGAACTTTCATCGGAAGTACTTTTTTTACTCTTCTGACCATCATCTGCCTTAATATCACCAGAACTTTTGACCAATAAATCAAGAAGCTCGTTCTTTTTTAATTTAGATATATTTTTCACACCCATCATCTTTGCAATATATCGCAAATCTTCTAGGGTTTTTGATTGTAAATTAACCTGATCCATAGTTCACCACCTTATAAAAAATCTTTATGACGTCTTAACTTATGATTTAGGAAATTTTTTCGAAAATTCATTTTAGAAAAACCCAATTATTAAAATCTTTTTCTAGAGGAGAGTTTCTGAACATTCCACAGACGCTATTATATCAAAAGAGTAAATGCATGTCAATCTCAGTGTTATAATTCAATTACATATGAATTTTTACCTAAATTATAAATGTTTATTCATGTTTTTATTTTATGTTTTAATTAGTAATTAAATTTAGATTTCTTTCCAGCTAAAATTATTCTGACCTTTTGAATTGTTTTTTTTAAATCATTATTTGATGCTGCAGGTATAAACTTATTTCCTGAACATTGGGGACATTTAAGACAAATCCCCTTTCGATGCAAAGAAACACCAATATCATTACAGCCGCATTGACAGCTCAAATCGCCTTGTTCGGCAATATCGTGTATTTTATTGAGAGTTTCTATCATTACCTGAGTATTAACAAAATAATTCTCATATCCAAGACCATCAATAATGACATCTAATTCCTTTTCAAATTTATCAACATGATCTCTAACTGAAGAATCTCTGCCTATAAAGCATTGCTTTATACTAGTTACTGGACAAGTATATACCATTATATCTTTACTGGTAAGGTCTTCCCTGTTAATTATCAATGAATGTTCCGCTCCACATGCTATACAAGGTACTGTGATTTTATAAGTATTTTTACATACTTCAACTATGTCAAGCTTTGTACCTTCACACCTACATTTTGGCACAATACCTTTATGTTTATGGAACTTAAATAAATTGATATTAGTAAAATCAAACATTCCACAACAGAAGCATTTATATGCTATTGTAACATCCATATCAATAAGCATTTTCTCACCCCATCAATACTATATTTATTCGCTATTAAAACAAAAACTCCTTCTTAATATACATTATGTAAATCTATAACTGTTCAATTTATCCTTTTACCTTCAAATACCTGAAAATTCTTGCTCATAATAGAATAATTTTTTGTTACAAAAGTATTCAATCAAGAAAGTTTTGAAAAAAACGATGCTTTTTAGTACTCTGACCTGTATGGACATATTAATCAGAAATTCTGTAATAGTCCATAAAATCGCATTAAAAAACCCTTTGAAATAATTTCAAAGGGTTTGGAGCTGGCGGACGGAATCGAACCCCCGACCTGCTGATTACAAGTCAGCTGCTCTACCTGCTGAGCTACACCAGCGCAAATAACCATATGCTGTTATACAATAATATAACAAATTGTTCGATGCAAGGGATATATTAACACATTGTTCTAATCTTGTAAATACTTTTTTTAATTTTTTTTATTTTTTATTTCACCTTTTATTTAACTACAGTTCAGTCCCTTAATATAGATTACTAGCAGTCCATAGGTATTAAAACTTTTCAATGGTTTGTTGCCAATATAATTGTTGGAGTTAATAATGTTTTATCTCAGCATTTTAGACATCTTCCATATTCATCACGCAAGGATCATACTGTGCTAAAACGACATGAAGGTTTTCAGGTAAAAAAGCTGAATATATGTATACATACTTTTTTGATTTAATAACACAATATTACATTCACTCAGAAAGCCCTTAACCAACTGATTCATGCAATTATTTCTCAAAACAAACTTTCTGCAAACAAAAAAAAATAGCGGCTAACTCAATAAGAATTAGCTGCTATATTTTGTGGTGGGAACTATAGGGCTCGAACCTATGACCCTCTGCTTGTAAGGCAGATGCTCTCCCAGCTGAGCTAAGCTCCCGAATGTATTTGTAATTATAAACTTTAACCGAGTAATTGTCAACATTATTTTTTTTAACCAACTTTCCATTGATAAGCATGGACACCTAAAATATATTTTTTTAAACACATTTTCTGTATATTATATTTTCAATGGCCAAGTATAATAAAATTAGAGCTGAAGCTGATAATTATTTCAGACTTGTACATATTACTTTTATAAAAATACATCTAAAATTTTATTGGGATATTTCATGCAAAAAAATTAAGATGTAATTGCCTATTCTTTTTTTTGAAATAATTGTATAATTTAAATTATAGGGATAGCTTATATAAAGAATATGCCATTTAGCCGTCCAAAAACAGCTTATTTAATTGCATATCTTAAACTATTATTATTACAAAAAATATCGGGAGGTAAATAAATGATTCCAACACCACATATTAACGTAAGTGAGCAGGGTATAATTGCAGAAACTGTATTAATGCCAGGTGATCCTCTTCGTGCAAAATTTATTGCAGAAACTTATTTAGAAAATCCAATTCAATTCAATACAATTCGTAACATGTTCGGTTATACCGGAACATATAAAGGAAAAAAGGTATCTGTTATGGGCTCAGGAATGGGCATGCCTTCAATTGGTATCTATTCTTATGAATTGATTCATTTTTATGGGGTTAAAAACCTTATTAGAATTGGTTCTTGTGGTGCGCTACAAAAAGAAATCAAAATCAGAGATATAATTATAGGAATGTCTGCCTCTACTACGTCTAATTTTGCTTTGCAATATAATTTACCAGGAACTTACGCACCTACAGCCTCATGGTCTCTAATGAAAAAGGCTATAATGATAGCTGACAGTAAGGGTATTGAAACAAAGGTTGGAAATGTTTTATCAGCGGATGTCTTTTATGATGATGATGCTGACTCATGGAAGCAATGGGCTAAAATGGGTGTTTTAGCAATAGAGATGGAAGCAGCAGCTTTATACATGAATGCCTCTCGCGCAGGTGTAAATGCATTGGGTATTTTTACTGTGTCTGATTCCTTTACTTCACACGAGGTAACAACAGCAGAGGAGCGCCAAACTTCATTTACAAATATGATGGAAATCGCTCTAGAATGCGTATAAGTAAGTTGCCAAAATAATATAACATTAAGGCTATAAAGAATTTTGTAAATACAAATTTCTTATAGCCTTATTATTTTATTTGTTTTTTGCATATATTAGGACTTGCTGGACAAATACATAGCTTCAAACTCGAAAATGAAGTTTGTATAAGCATTGTACATTTTGCAATTTTACTTTTGTGTTACATTTATCAATTTGTCCTAATATCTCTTTAATATTTTTTTCTACTTTGATATAATCAACATTGCCGTCAAAATACCCAAAGCTGGTATTAATCACGTGCAATGGTTTAAGTCAAACAACTAATGGTTTTACTTAGCAGTTTTTTATTATTCATTAGTATACACAATATTAACTGTGCAAATAATTTATTGGAAGCTGGGAAGAAACATGAAAATCTTTAAAAACAAAGTAACGGTATTAATGGTACTTTTATTATCTGCGGCTGTAAGTGTTTTAGATATTTTTAATAATGGAAATGGCATTTTGCAGCTTATATTAGCACTATTAAGTTCATTTGTAGTTTTTTACATGCCATTATTATCATTTAAGTCAAAAAAATTAAATGCAGTTCTGCTTATTGGAAATATTGCTTTATTAGCTATTACCTATATTAACTTTAGAGTTTTATTGGTTAACATTCTATTATTGTCATACCTGATTTGGGGCCTAATTACTCCAAAACTCATACGACATAAATATTTTCTGCCTTTTACATTTTTAATAGCCTTTGCATCTGTATATGGAGCTTCTTTTTTAGAATTTAGTATTCCTCTATTTACATTAGTATTCTACCCAATTTATGTATTAGGATTTATTACTAATCAGCACAATATGGTTAAAACAAAAAAGGTTTGGGGCTTTACTATTTTCAACATATTGTTCTCTGGCTTTTTGCTTATGGCTATAATGTATAAATCCTTAGGCAAATCAGTTCTAGGAAGCTTACTATTTTTGAATTTTGAAAAGCTAGGAACAGTATCAGCTGTATATTTGCCTTTTTTAGCCATACTGTTTGCATGGTTTGCAGCTTCGGTTAATTTGCTATTTTATTTACCGTTACAAAAATTTGAAAAGGGTAAAAAATCTTTTGAATTTACTGTTTATATTAGTTCAGTTTATAAATTTATAATGTTTTTTGTGGTTGTCATTTTGTCTATATTCATATGCGAAATCTCTATAAGGCAGAACTTTTTAACTACACTACATGATATATTAGAACCAAACCTAATTTTTAATATATTATTTTTATCAGGTATTTATTTATCTTTAATTACATTAATTGGGAAAGGTATATCAAACATTATCATAGCTCTCTTAACAATCTTTCTGACTCTAGCCAATTATATTAAATTTACTTATTTTGAAGAACCCTTTTATCCTTGGGATATATATTTAATAAAAAATCTTATTGGAATTTCCAAAGACTACCTGAGTGTTCCACTTGTAATTGTAGCATTGGTAGCCTTTGTAGCTATTGTATTATTAATAATTCGTTTCAGAAGTACTGTTTTGAAATATTTAAAACCAAAAATGTCACTTATTTTTATGCCATTTGCTGTTTTATTATTTCTTTTAAATATGAATGTCTTAGACCACAGCTCATTATCCACTCAAATTGGTATTCAAAAGTCGTGGTACATTGGAAGAACTGAAATATTGGCAAATGGTATGCTAGCACAAAATTATTTCTATCTAAACGACTTGGATAAATACTTAAACCCCAAGCCTAAAGGCTATAATCAAGAAAAAATACTAGCTGTTAACAAGAAATATGAGATGCCTGCCGACCAAGCTACTACCACAACAAAACCTAAGCACGCCGAGAAACCTAATGTCGTTGTTATTATGAGCGAAAGTTACTGGGATTTGTCAAAATTGGGTGGAATTAAGTTCAATAAAGATATTTCCGAAAATGTTCATAAATATCAAAAAGGCCAACTAGCTTCTCCTGCTATTGGCGGCGGTACTGCTAATACTGAGTTTGAAG
>JAEZIB010000049.1 GCA_023416275.1 Bacillota bacterium
ATTGCGCTATCATTAAACATAGGTGAAATATCTATAAATCCTTTGTCCATAAGTGCTATTTTAGGACAGCTGCAAATGTTTATTCTCATTATCATGGTTATATTTTTTCGAAAACAAGGCTTCATTACTTCTTTAATACTTTCTATAATGCAAGGAATCTTTCTTACTTTTGCAATAATTAAATTCAACTCGTATTCGCCTGTTTCAGGCTTGGCCGCACAAGTTACCAGTATTAGCGTTATAATTATAATCTATCTTTATTTAAAGAAGCTGGACTTGAATTCAAAAACTATAACTGAGTACGCAGTCACAGATGCACTGACTGGCCTCCCCAATCGCCGAGCCTTTAATGATTATTTGTCTTGGCTTATTGAAAACTACAGTTCTGAAGCAGATAATTTTGCTTTAGTCATGGTTGATTTGGATAATTTTAAAAATATCAATGATTCAGTTGGACATGATTTTGGGGATAATGTTCTTTGTGAAGTTGCTGATAGACTAAAAATGATACAAGACAGAAATGATTTTATCGCTAGAATGGGCGGAGACGAATTTATAATAATACTTAAAAATTACGGTACTATAGATAATCTGACTCATAGTGTTAAAAAATATTCAGATGTAATATCAAATAGATTCGTTGTCAACAACAACTACTTTTATATTTCCGCAAGTATAGGAATTTCTCTATTTCCCCAAGATTCAGAAGATCCTTCTGAAATTTTTCGCTATGCGGATGCTGCAATGTATTACTCGAAAAATCATAATGATGTCTCCATTAGTATGTATAATCGCTCTATGACAGAAAAAATCGAGAATAATGTAGCATTGGAACAAAAAATTAGAGCAGCATTGGATGGAGACCATTTATACTTTGTATTACAGCCTCAATACGAGACTAAGACTAAGAAGCTCAGAGGCTTTGAAGCATTAGTCCGTATGAAAGACGAGCAAGGCAATCATATCAGCCCGAATTTGTTTATTCCGATTGCAGAGAAAACAGGACTAATCACGCAGATAGACAACTGTGTCATTCGTAATGCCATGCTTTGCTTTAAAAAAATTTTTGATGTTACAGATGAGAGACCCATCCTTTCAGTAAATATTTCAGTTCTGCATTTATTAAGTATGAGCTTTCTAGATGAAATTCGACAGATACTGGATGAAACTGGTTTTCCACCAAATCAGCTTGAAATAGAAATAACAGAATCGGTATTTATTTTTTCAATGTCCAAAGCAGTTGAAACTCTGAAGGACTTAAAGAAAATGGGAATATGTATAGCACTTGATGATTTTGGAACAGGTTATTCATCACTCAGTTATTTATCAAAGCTTCCAATAGACTTACTTAAGATTGACAAATTCTTTATTGACCAACTTCATGCCAGTGGCTCCGGAAACAATTATGTTGCTGCAATTATTTCAATCGGACACATTATGAATTTTTCTGTAGTATCAGAAGGCGTAGAAAGTCAAGAACAGCTTGATATTCTCGGTAGTCTTGGAAGTGACTATATACAGGGTTATATTTGGGGGAAACCAATGCTTCCCAAAGATGCCGCAAAACTTTTGGGAATAATCGAAGAGGTTTGTTAATTTCTGTATTCAGAATATATCAAGCCTCTTTCAGAGGTTTGTTTAAGTCTTTTACTGCTTCTCTATTATTTTCAATCTTGTACCTATTTGGCTAAGTAGTTCGTTTGTTATGGTTTCTGAATTGTCCGCTGTTTCGGCAGCAGACAGTTCATTTTGGCCATCTTTGCCAATTACCGTTGCAATATCTCCTACAGTAGCTTCCGGAATATCCGTTATATCAACAGCAAGCTGATCCATGCAGATTCGTCCCGCTATAGGCACTCTGTAGCCACGTATAATTACTTCACCGTTACCGCAGGACAAATTTCTTGGCAGACCATCCCCATAGCCAACAGGAAGTATTGCAATCCGGCTGTCTCTTTTTGCAGTAAAAGCTCTGCCATAACCCATACTTTCACCGATTTTTATTTTTGTTACAAGAATAATTTTTGATTTAAGAGACAAAACAGGTCTCAAATCAAGTTGTAATCTGGTTTTACTGTTCGGAGTGCTCAGTACGCCATAAAGCGAAACTCCTGCCCTTATATAATTACATTTAAGTTCAGGGTAGTTTAATAACCCATATGTGCTCTGAATATGAATTTTCGGTAGTTCTATACCGTTGTCCTTCAGCAATTCTAGCAAATAATAAAATTTCTTTATTTGACTGCGTGTGAAAACAACATCATCCTCAGAAAGACTGTCTGAAACACACAAATGGGTATATATACCGCATATTTTTAAATTATTAAGGCTGAACACTTCTATAATTTCTTCCTTCTCATTTACATCTAATCCTAGCCTGTGCATTCCTGTATCAATTTTAATATGTGCTTTAACATTAAATCCTTGACTATTCAGACATACCGCATATTCAAAATGGGTTAGCGTCTGTGTCAGATTGTATTTGCAGAGCTCCTTCGCCCGTTCCGGACTTGTATACCCAAGTATCAGTATTTCTCCCACAATTCCACAGTTGCGTAATTCTATGCCTTCCTCTATTGTGGCTACAGCGAATGCTTTGACACCAATCCTGTTTAGATATGTGGATATTTCAAATAAACCATGTCCGTATGCTCTTGCTTTCACAACAGCCATTAACTCACAGTCATGGGGCATGGCTTCCCTAAGCGTTTTAACATTGTGCTTCAGATTATTCATATCAATTTCAATCCATGCTCTGTCCATATTTTTATGGCCGGCAGGCTTATTTTTTTTTACTTTGTAATATAGCAGTGAAGCCAATATGGAAAAAGAAACAGTCCCTGCACTTACCGCCAGATAATGAATAATACTGTTTTCTATTAAAAGCACCTGCATCCCCAGTATTTTTGCAAGAAGCCGAACTAATACAATCACCATCGGATGAATAATATAAATAATCATTGCGGAGGTTCTCAATAATAAAATTCGCGAGCCTTTCCAGAAAGTAAGTGCCGAGAACAAAAAATACATACACGGCAAAAGCATAATATACATACTATCATGTCGTTGTATACTCAGGTCATGTAAAACCATACCCTCCACAAGCATAAGTGAAAAGAATAATACGAAGCCAACAATTGAGCTTTTCAGAGAAATTCGACTAGATTTATCGGCTATAATTCCTCCAAGCACAAAAAATACTGGTGCAAAGAAAATTCCGTTTCGTGTATAATCCGATATTTCAAAAATGCCAGCATATATATTTTTAACAATAGGCAGCTTTTCAGCAATTCCATAGTAGCTGTCGCCAAACAAGCCGATAACATAAAGCAAGGCAGTTATAATAAAAGCTCTGTTGAGCCCAAGCCTCTTGGTAAATTGCCAAGCGATAGCCGCCCCTATGATAGATGCCGGAAGATACCACAAGTGATACAACGTACCATCAAATGCGATATCCTTGATTATATTCGGTAAAAGGTTCTCCATAGCAAAATAACCGTTATAAATATTCAAAGGAATATAAACTGCAATTGCCACGCCATATATAAGTATTGTATTTTTTATAAAGACTTTCAGCCTATCGGAATTGTGATTATAACGTGAAATAAGGAAAAAGCTGGATACCATGAAAAAAAACGGAACAGCTATACGTCCTGTTATACGTGTAAGAATAAAGTCACCTACTTCGCTGTATGAAGATAAAGGAGAGGTGTGTATCGCAATTATCAGAAAGGCCGCAGCAATTCTGAAAAAGTCAATTCCTGTATATGATTTGCCGTTATTCATTTTGCCTCCAAAGTGTCACAATAAAGCCGTCTATATTGTTGCCAGAAACCTGATAAACAGTTTGTTCAGGTATTGAAATATTAATTGCTGCAAAGTTATCAATTGGTACATAATAAACCTCTGTTTCCTTTCCGTTTTTTTGTATTTGCAAATGCTTTCTGCCATACTGAAAATCCCTGATGTAATCAATGTATTCTTCAAGTGAAAATTCATTTTCGCTTATAATTTCGGAATGAGGGTATCCAACATATCGGAAATGCCATGGCTCATGTGAAATTCCTGTTATGTTCTCCTTATTTATCTGATACCTTTCAATAAAACCGTATTGAGGCGCCGCCTTGCGAAATTCATGGCATATTCCGTAATATGGAAAATCAGGGCAAATAAAATCTACTGTATCCTTCTTCAGACCTAAGTCAATTGCAAGTCCTGTTTGGTGCTCGCTGTGCTTAGGAAGTGCTACAAATTTTTCTGTAAAGCATTTTCCGTTTTCATTTAAGGAATTTAAATAAATATCACTCTGCTCACCAACAGACCGATATCCGCTAACAGGAACAATTTCATCACTGCAGCCAATTTTTTTCATAATATGCTGTAGAACATTAGCTGCCTCACGTCTTATGAGAATATGTGGGAAGCTTGTAACTGCTGGAACCATCCCATTCTCACAATAATATTGAACAGGAAATACGGCATTTACTAGAAGCAGGTTCCCGTTATAAATCTTTTCTTTTGGCAACGTAATTGTATTCATCATAGATATAAACCAATCAGCCTGTCCAATATATCAGTAAAAGACATTCCGATGCCTTTCATCATATTTGGATAACGGCTATGCGTTGTAAATCCTGGTATTGTATTAACTTCATTAAAAACTATATCTCCAGCTGGTGTCAGGAACATGTCCACTCTTGCAAATCCTGAGCAGCCAAGTATTTTATAAATAACCTTTGCAGTTTCCTGTATTCTTTTTTCGCATTGGGCGTCAATTCTCGCTGGCATATAGATTTTTGAGCTTTTTAGGGTATACTTTTCGCTATAATCGAAAAAGCCGCCCTTTAGTTCTATTTCATCCACTCTGCCAACAGTTAAGGTATCATTGCCTAAAACTGCACAGCCCACTTCAAAGCCATCTACATTTTCCTCAATAATAACTTCATCATCATGCTCAAAAGCCAGTTTAACTGCTGCTTGAAGCTCTTCTTCCCTGTGTATTTTGGTAATTCCAAAGGAGGATCCTGCCCTGACAGGTTTTACAAACAGCGGATAAGCCATATGACCGGTTAATTTAACCAGACTGTCATTTACAGGATGCCTGAGCAATACCGATCGAGGTACAGCTATTCCCGCAGCATGAACAAGTTTATGTGCTCTGTCTTTGTCCATGCACAATGCCGAGGATAGGGTATCGCAGCCTATGACCTGTATCCCTGCCAGTTCAAACAAGCCTTGTACACTGCCATCTTCTCCGTTCTTTCCGTGTAATATGGGAAATGCTAAATCAATTTCTGTAATTTTACTTGTGTCCTGATAAAACTCAATAATACCTCTTGTAGAATTACTAATGGATACTGCTACAGGGATAAGTTCAGCGGAATCCTCAGCCCATGTGTTATCGGCGATATGTCCAAAAGCACCGTTGTAACGGTACCAGTCTCCTTCTCTTGTTATACCTACTGGTATAATTTCATATTTATCCTTATTCAAATTTTCAAGGACTGAAAATGCTGATTGCAATGATACAGCATACTCTGTCGAGTTTCCTCCAAATATAACCGCAATTTTTAACCTATTCATATTGCCTCCTCTTTCTCATGTAATTTGTTTTACTAAGCTAGTAACTGCCTCAAACATTCAACCATTGCGTGCAAATTTCTTTGTTCTAAAGGTGTCTAGTATACTACTGTAAAAACATAAAGCCATTTTCTATGAGAATTTTCATAATCAGCAAATATACAAAAAGCACCTCCGGATTGATACAATAATTGTATCAATGCCAGAAGTGCTCTATATCCGTTTACTATAAAGGATTTTCTATTTTTTTATGTCAAAATTCTTACGAATTTCCTACAAAGCAGGAATAACTACCTCAAATTCAATCAGCTCATTTTGACTTCGCGCTGTTATGGTTCCCCTATGCAGTTCTACAATTTCTTTTGCAATGGCGAGGCCAAGTCCTGCTCCTCCGCTATTTGAGCCACGGGCAGTGTCCAACCGATAAAATTGTTCAAAAATCCGCTCTAGCTTTTCTTTTGGAATGGTATTGCCGTGATTTATAATCTTTAATTTAATTTCTGTTTCATGCTGTACAGCTGTAATCTCCACAGAACTATTTTCATAGCTGTAAAAAACAGCATTGCGAAGCAGGTTATCAAGTACACGCTGCATTTTATCGGCATCACAACGTATCATTATATCTACCGCTGCGTTCAGTATACAATTAAGGTTTTTATTTATAAGCATTGGTTTGAATTCAAATATAAGCTGCTCAAGCATTCGTGTAAGATTTACTCTACTGTATTCTAGTGTTATATTCGAAAGATTAAAACGTGTAATCTCAAAAAACTCATTAATTAAGTCTTCAAGTCGCTCTGCCTTATCTAAAGAAATAGACAGATATTTTTGCCTGAGCTCTTCCGAAATTTGATTTTCATCTCGAAGCAGTGTAAGATAACCGATAACAGATGTTAGCGGAGTTTTCAAATCGTGGGCAAGATAAACAACAAGGTCATTTTTTCGCTGTTCTGCCTCTTTAGCAATTCTTTCATTCTCTTGAATGCTCATTTTGGTATTGTTCATACTAAATTGAAGCTCTCTTAAGGGCTCAGACAGTTCAATCAGAGCGCTGTCACTTTGATATATCTGTTCCGCAGCATCTGCCGCCTCCTGAAGATATGAAAAAGGCTTGTTCCAGAAATATAAAAATATTAACGCGTACCCCACTATAATATATGTCAGTGCAAAAAGCTCTACTCTAAATTTAAACCATTGAGCAATCCTGTACACAAGCTCCTCTGCAAACCATACTCTCATATTATATAAACTGACAGCCACGTAAAAAGCAAAGATACCAAAAGCAGTATAAATTACTAGCGAAAGTACCAGCTTTAGAAGGAGGTTGTTTCTTATTTTGCTGGAAATATTTCTCTTTTTGCTATTCAACTTTATAGCCAACCCCCCATACTGTTTTTATAAACTTAGGATTTTTTGAAGGCTCATGAAGCTTTTCACGCAACCTACCGATATGGGCCATAACTGTGTTGTTATTATCAAGGTATTTCTCACCCCATACCGCTTCAAATAATTCCTCTGAAGAAACCACTCTGCCTCTACGCTCACATAAGTACCAAAGAATAGAAAATTCGGTAGGTGTCAATGACACTTCTTTTCCAAACAAGCTGCACTTATGTGTGATTTTATTAATCAGCAATCCTTTTATGTCGTATTCGTTAGCAGCTACCTCCTGCTGTTCGGATATGTTATTGTATCTCACGTAACGCCTTAATTGAGTTTTTACCCTAGCAACAACCTCCAAAGGATTAAAAGGTTTTGTTATATAATCGTCAGCTCCTATGGTAAGTCCCATTATTTTATCTGAATCCTCCACCTTTGCAGTCAGCATAATGATCGGGAAAAAATGATTTTCTCTGATTTTCTGGCAAATACGGAAGCCGTCAATATCCGGAAGCATTACATCTAATATTGCCATATCCAGCTTTGTTGACTCAATACATTTAAGAGCTTCCATTCCGTTGTAAAATTTATATACTTCATAACCGTCATTTTTCAGATAGACTTCAATCAAATCGGCTATTTCTTTTTCGTCATCCACAATTAAAATACTGGCACTCATAGCTATATTAATTACTCCTTATTATTGGTAAATTAGCGTTGTTTTAATAGTTAAAACTGCAATTACACTATATTTTAACCTTTATTATTCGCCAATAGAATACTTATCTGCGAAAGTTGAGTTACTTAATCTGAAATTATTACAAATTCTTCAAATACTCCATTCCCTTATAGAAGAATTCGCGATGTTCTTCTGATTTAGCATCATTATTTAAATGTAAAGATAATGCCATTTTCTTGCCAATAGTTGTAATTCCAATTATTCTCTTCGCATTTAACACTAGTGGCGGTACAAAAACAAAATCAGTAATTTCATAAGCTCTGTATTTATACTCTATTGGTAGTTTTGCAAGATTTGTTATACTAATTCCCTTAGGATTGCCGTTATATCCAAACATTTTACTAAAGGACTCAGCAGTTTTATTATTATATTCACTGCATGCATTGAAGTAAATGGCATCAATTAGTGTTGGTTCAATATTACTCATAAACTGCAATAAAAAATATTTCTTAGCTGGATTATTCAGTTTACCATAGATTAACTTCTGTACTTTTTTGCCATTCCACGCGAAATCCTTCTTTTTATTATATTTATACTTAATTGAAATTCCAGTAGCATAACCTCCCATACTGGTATTCCCATTTTCCCTGAAACTAGCTGCTAATCCCACGTCACTTAATTCATCCGATGCACGAATAAGTGCTGTTGTAATCAGAGTATTAACAGTTAAACTATTCAATTTAGAAAACTTGCAGATATTATCATAGTTTTCATTCTCAAGGTAGTATGTATCAATAAGAGTTTCACGGCTGCTCCAATATTTATCGTACATATATAAATAATCATCAAATCCAAATATCTTTCCTGATTTTTCCCACTTTTTATTCATACTTTTTAACAGCCATGTCATTGGAAAACTCAACTTACTTTCCTTAGGAAGACTTTCCATATCAAAAAGATTAATTTTTTTATTTTCTATTTGCATACCCGAAAGTGACTTCATAATGTCTTGTAAGAAATATGTAAATGAAATACCATCACCTGCAATGTGATGTACAATTATCAAAAGTATAATGCCTGATTGCGTATATTGATAAAAGAAACGTATAAATTCTCCCTTATCTATTGCAAAAGGAATTTTTTGCTGCTCACGAACAAGCTCTTTCCAGTCACAATTCATTGGCTCAATTACAAGCTTTGGATTTTCTGCTTTACAAAAATATGCTATTCCTTCACTATCAAGAATAACCTTTTGATTAAGCATCTCATAATGATTTACAGTATGTGTAATTGCCTCGATTAACTGTTTTTCCGTTATATTCCCTTTAATATCAGCTTTAAATGCTATGTTATTTACAGGAGAAAAAACCCAAATTCTCTCTTTATCAATTCTATTCATAGCTGCTTTCCTTTCTTAGTTGGTGGTTTAGTCGTTTATAATCAGTAATATAAATATTCAAGATAGTCATATTATCTGTCAGACGATACTATAGATTTATAGTCACCCCCACGCCACTTAAGAACAAAACTATTCTTAAATCTCTTTCCCTAATAAAAATATCATATATCCTATTTCTATATGTTTTTATTTTACATATAGTTCTCACATTATCCAAACACTTTCTACAAATGAAATGGGTTACTTGGATGCCTCGTTGTATAATTGGGTGTATAATCCTTACTTTTTAACCTGGTTCTACATTTTGTCTTCAGCAAAGAACTCATAATTAACAGAAAGTCTTACACCAACTATATGCCGATGTAAGACTCTACTTATTAATATTGATGATAACTACAGTTATCTTGCCAACTTACTTATTTGTGATAACCGCCTGAGCTGCAGCAAGTCTTGCTATTGGCACACGGAAAGGCGAACATGATACATAGTTAAGTCCTGCCTTATGACAGAATTCAACAGATGAGGGGTCTCCTCCATGCTCACCGCAAATTCCCAGCTTGATATCCGGTCTTGTCTGTCTTCCAAGCTTAGCAGCCATATCAATCAGCCTGCCTACTCCAGCTTGGTCAAGTCTAGCAAATGGATCTGACTCATAAATTTTCTTTGAATAATAATCCTCCAAGAACCTGCCTGCGTCATCTCTACTGAAGCCAAAAGTCATTTGCGTCAGGTCATTTGTACCAAAGGAGAAGAACTCAGCTTCCTTGGCAATTTCGTCGGCTGTAAGTGCCGCTCGGGGAATTTCTATCATAGTTCCTACTTTATATTCTAGTTTAACACCTGCTTTTTCAATAACTTCAGCAGCTGTCTTTACTACAATTTCTTTTACAAATTTTAATTCTTTAATATCTCCTACTAATGGAATCATTATTTCAGGAATAACTGACATTCCATTTTTATTTACATTGATAGCAGCTTCTATAACCGCCCTTGTCTGCATTTCAGCAATCTCAGGATATGATACCGCCAAACGACAGCCTCTGTGACCCATCATTGGGTTAAATTCATGCAAACTAAGAACTATACCCTTTAGTTCATCAAAAGTCATTCCCATTTCCTTTGCAAGAGCATTAATATCTTCATCCTCTTGTGGTAAGAATTCGTGCAATGGGGGATCTAAAAATCTGATAGTTACAGGATATCCCTTCATTGCAGTAAATAATCCCTCAAAATCGCTTCTTTGCATCGGCAAGAGTTTTTCAAGAGCTTTTCTTCTGTGCTCTTCGGTTCTGGCAACGATCATTTCTCTCATTGCAGAAATTCTATCAGAATTAAAGAACATATGCTCAGTACGGCAAAGTCCAATACCTTCTGCTCCAAACTTCATAGCTTGCTCAGCATCAGCAGGAGTATCAGCATTTGTTCTTACCTTTAAGGTTCTTATTTCATCCGCCCACTTCATAAGTGTAGCAAAGTCTCCTGTCATTTCTGGTTCAACAGTTGGCAGCTGCTCTCCGTAAACATTACCGGTTGAACCATCTAATGAAATCCAGTCACCTTCTACATACTTCTTTCCATTCTTGTCTAGGAAATATTTCTCTTCTTCATTTATTTTAATGTCACTACAGCCAGCAACGCAGCAAGTACCCATACCACGAGCTACAACTGCAGCATGTGAGGTCATTCCTCCACGACCAGTCAATATTCCCTGTGATACATGCATACCCTCTATATCCTCTGGCGAAGTTTCAAGTCTAACTAGTATCAGTTTATTTTCACCCTTCTTTGCAGCTTCAGTAGCATCCTCTGCATTGAAGTAAACTTTACCTGTTGCTGCACCAGGTGATGCCGGAAGTCCTTTAGCAACAATAGCTGCAGCTTTTAATGCCTTAGTATTAAAATTCGGATGTAGGATAGCATCTAATTGCTTAGGCTCAACCTTCATAATTGCTTCTTCTTTAGTAAGCATGTTCTCAGCCACTAAGTCAACTGCAATTTTTAACGCCGCTGCTGCTGTCCTCTTGCCATTTCTAGTTTGAAGCATAAAAAGCTTACCATTTTCAATAGTAAACTCCATATCCTGCATATCTCTGTAATGCTTTTCCAATATACCGGCAATCTTAACAAACTCATCATATGCAGCAGCATTAACTTCCTTCATATGCTCCATAGGTTGAGGAGTTCTAATACCTGCAACAACATCCTCTCCCTGCGCATTCATTAAGAACTCACCATAGAGCTTCTTTTCACCAGTTGATGGATTTCTTGTAAATGCAACACCTGTTCCTGAATCATTACCCATATTTCCATAAACCATTTCCTGTACATTTACTGCTGTTCCCCAATCTCCAGGAATATCATTTAATCTTCTATAATAAATAGCACGTGGGTTGTCCCATGAACGGAACACAGCCTTTATTGCTTCCATAAGCTGTGTTTTGGGTTCTTGTGGAAAATCAAACCCTTTTTCATTTTTAAATAGCACTTTATATCTCTGAACAATTTCCTTTAGATTTTCTGCTGATAAGTCGGTATCAAATTTTGCATTATTTTCTTCTTTTACATCGTCTAGTATTTTTTCAAACTTAGCTTTTTCAACTTCCATTACTACATCAGAGAACATCTGAATGAATCTTCTGTAGCTGTCATATGCAAATCTTTCATTATTAGTAAGCTTTGCAAGTCCCTCTACAACTAAATCATTTAACCCAAGATTTAGAATTGTGTCCATCATACCAGGCATCGAAGCTCTTGCACCTGATCTGACAGAAACTAAAAATGGATTTGTTGGATCTCCAAAATTCTTGCCAACAACTTTTTCTGTCTTTGCTAGCATTTCATAAATCTCATTTTCAATTTCTTTTGCAATAGTTTTGCCATCGCTATAATATCTTGTACAAGCCTCTGTGGTTACAGTAAATCCTCTTGGAACCGGAAGTCCTAAGCCAGTCATCTCGGCTAAGTTAGCACCTTTTCCCCCAAGAAGATTCTTCATTTTTGCATTCCCTTCATTGAAAAGATAAACAAATTTTGACATAAAAGCCTCCCTGCAAAAAATATATTATAACAAAACCGTACAATAACGATTTTTGTTTTCACTATATAGCCCGGGTTTAATTAAATAAATCTCGTTTCGCAGCTTAACCAATATAATATAACAGAAATAATCAACAAAAGCTGTACCAATACCATGAAACCTCTTTTTTAATCAGAAGAAAAAATCAGTGAGATATCTCAACTGATTTAAAGGCATATTATTCTTCAATAGGTGTTTCTACTAACGGAGTTTCCTCAGCTAAAACTTTTTCTTTGTTTGTTCTAACATAAGTTATTTTTCCTTCTGCTATTTCATTAATAGCAATTGTAACTTCCTTTTCAGAATTTACTCTTGAAAGCTTTGGTGACCCATCTACTAACTGTCTAGCTCTCTTAGCCGCCTCAACTACCAATGTATATCTGCTATCAGCAGTTTTCATCAAATCATTTATCGAAGGATAAATCATTATAAATACCTCCCATTTTGTGATATCTTTTTATAAACCTTATATAAATTTAATATTAATTGACCATTAACCTTATTTTGCAAAGGTACTTAACAGCTCTGCATTTCTTGATGGTTTTAAACGCTCAGCATCTAATATTTTTTCAATATTTAAGACAGCACTATCAACACAATCATTTAAAACCAAATAATCGTATTTTGATGCCAACTTCATTTCCTTAAATGCCTGTTCCAATCTTTTTTCGATAACATCACAGCATTCCGTTCCTCTATTAATTATTCTTCTTTTTAATTCTTCATATGATGGCGGAATAATAAATATTAGTACGCATTCAGGATACTTCTGCTTTATTTCAAGGGCACCTGCAACTGTTATCTCTAAAACAACATCTAGACCATCCTGAATACATGATTCAACATATGATTTTGGAGTTCCATAATAATTATCACAGTACTTATCCCATTCTATTAAACCATTATTATCTATCATGTCTAAAAACTTGCTTTCTGATACAAAAAAATAATTCTTACCTTCTATTTCGCCCTCACGCGGTTTCCTTGTAGTTGCAGATACAGAATACTTTGCAGTATCTCTCTGTGCTAATAATTTCTGACAAACTGTTCCTTTACCTGCCCCAGATGGACCAGACACTACAACTAATAACCCCTTTTGTTGCATAGCGTCCTCCTAATCAACTATTGTTTCATCATCGTTATCATTTGTATCAGCATCCTTTGTATTTAATCTGTGCGCCACTGTTTCAGGCTGAACTGCTGATAAAATAATATGATCACTATCAGTAATAATAACTGCTCTTGTCCTTCTGCCATATGTTGCATCTATTAACATCCCTCTATCTCTTGCCTCTTGTATAATTCTTTTTATAGGCGCAGATTCAGGACTTACTATTGCAATTAATCTATTTGCAGAAACAATATTACCAAACCCTATATTTATAAGCTTCATACTATCCTCCCATGCCCACTTAGGGCAATTATATTTTATTTACATATCATGGGAGGAACGCCTCCAGAACAAAGCCAAAATCTACTTTCTTATTGGCTATCCTCCCATGCCCACTTTGAGCAATTATATTATATTTAACTATCATGTAAAAGTCGTTCAATATTTTGGAGAATCCAGAATATCGAATCTATTCGATGTTCTGAATTTGTTCTCTGATTTTTTCTGTTTCACTTTTAAGTTCAAGAACACTTTTTGTTATAATTATATCATTTGACTTTGATCCAATAGTGTTTATTTCCCGATTTATTTCCTGAACTAAAAAGTCAAGCTTTCTTCCAACAGGTTGCTGCTGTATACTTAATATATCTCTTAGCTGCGATAAATGACTTCCCAGTCTTACCAACTCTTCATCTATACTACATCTATCAGCAAAAATAGCAACTTCCATTGCGATTCTGTTTTCATCAATAGTTTGTTGGTTCAAAAGATCCTTTATCCTATTTTCAAGCTTTAATTTATATTCTGAAACAACTTCAGGGCTTCTTTCAGATATATGTTTAATTATATCTTGCATATTATCTGCCTTTTGCAGCAGGCTTTCTCTTAACTCATTACCTTCCTTTTCACGCATTTGAATCAATGACGAAATGGCAGCTTCTAATGCATTGTACAATACTTTCCAAAGCTGTTCTTCATCATCTTCATTTTTTTCGATTTTCAATACATCCGGTAATCTAGATACTAAAGATACACTTATGTCATCAGCTAAATTATACTTTCCCTTTAGCTTCTCAATAGCTTGTATGTAAGCATCAGCTAAAGCCTCATCAAGAGTAACACTTTTTGAATCCTCAGAACGGTCTTCAAATGAAATAAATATATCAACTTTTCCTCTATATATGCTTTTTGATACTATTTCTCTTACACGTTCCTCTAAAAAAGCAATCTGTCTGGGTAACTTAATATAGAAATCTATATATCTGTGATTTACACTTTTAACTTCTACAGTAAATTCCTTGCCACTATCACTGAAGGTTCCTCTACCGAAACCAGTCATGCTCCTAACCATAAATTCCTCCACTAGATGAGCTTCTAAAAATAAACAATCTCGTTAAGTATTATAACACAATTTCATATTATTTAAAGAATTATTTACTACTTTTTCTTTATTTTTTTCCAATTTGCTTCAAATTGCTAATTGTTATATTTTTAAGAAAACTATTTACATTTAAGTTTTTTATTTTTCCTGTTATTAAAATGACTAGGATTAACTTTTAATTTTATTTCTCCTTCAAAAAGGAATATCTTCAATTATGGCTTACTCGGTGCCCCATAATGTTGATCAATATTTGCAGTCCTTGCCCATCGCCATATGCTATTTTTTAGAATGTGATTCTACTATAAATACAAATTGGCATAAGCTTTTATATAACGCTTAGCTTATACTAATTTTCATATCGAAAGCGTGAATACCAAAATAGTAACATTTGATTTAAACGTTATTCACTAACATTGATGTGCTAATTCATAAGAAATATTTCCCAAAAATTAATTTAATTATACACAAAATGGAGGATTAAATCCTCCATAATTTAAATAACAGCGTTTATATTATTAATTATAATTTTAATACATTTTCAATTGCTTGTTGTACCCTGGATTTATCAAAGGGCTTAACTACAAAGTCCTTCGCTCCCATTTTTATAGCATCAATAACCATAGATTGCTGTCCCATTGCAGAAACCATAAGTATTTTTGTATTTGGGCTTACCTCGTTTATCCCTCTGATTGCCATAATACCATCCATTTCAGGCATTGTTATGTCCAAAGTAATAATATCTGGTTGATGCTTTTTTGCCTGTTCAATAGCTTCGTAACCATTTGAGCCTTCTCCAACAACTATGTAATCAGAATTCTCTTCTATCATTCTTTTTATTAACGTTCGCATAAATACAGCATCATCAACAACTACAAATTTTATTTCTCCCATTTGATACATCTCCTAGTTCATACATCATTAGTGATAAAGCAACAATCCCAGCTGTTTCTGTTCTAAGAATCCTTGGTCCAAGAGTTAATTTATTTATACCCTTAGATTCAGCTAGTTGTATTTCCTGTTCAGTATAACCGCCTTCTGGGCCGATAAAAATTGAAGCTGTTTTAACAACAGAGCATTTTGACACTATAGCTTTAAGACCAGTTGAACTCTCTTTCTCATAAGGAATTACTGACAAATCAAATTTTGAAGCTAAATTGATAGCCTCATTAAACTTAATAGGCATACATATCTTAGGAACAATTCCTCTATTAGACTGTTTTGCTGCCTCTAAACTAATCTTTTGCCATCTTGATACTTTGTTTTGAGCATCTTTGTCAGTATTTATTTTTGAAATACATCTCTCAGTTATAACTGGTACTATCTCATTTACCCCAATTTCAATACACTTCTGTACAATCAAATCCATTTTATCAGCCTTAGGTAAGCCTTGATATAAGGTTACCTTTAGAGCCGACTCGGTCTGGTTTGGTTCTTTATTAATAACATCTGCAACAATATGATCATTAGCAATTTCATATATCTCTGACGAATAGTCAAAGCCATCACAGCATACTGTTACAACGTCGCCTTTTACAGTTCTCAGAACCTTCTTCAGGTGCTGATAATCCTCACCAACGATAGTAATTTTGTTATCTATTATCTGTGAACTATTTACAAAGTATCTTGACATTTGAACACCATTGCCACCCATTCACCCATTTCCAGGGTTTCTATACAAGCCATCCTGCTTTTTGCGCAAGCATCTAAAACTTCTAATTTTCTCTCTTTTATTATACCAGATGTGATAAATAAAGAGTCATTTCTTTTTAAATAATAAGGTATAACTTCTGCTAAGTCAATAATTACATTTGCTATAATATTTGCAACTATAATATCATACTTTTTGTCCTCCTGCTTTAAATCAGTTAAAACACCTTTAAAAACCTTTATATTTGAGCTTTCATTATTTGTGGAAATATTTTCAGCAGCAACTCTTACTGCTACCTCATCAATATCAATAGCTTCAACCTTTTGTGCACCAAGCTTTGCTGCAATTATTGACAATATACCTGTACCACAACCAACATCCAGCACTTCAAATTCATCTTTCATATATTTATCCAATAATTTTGAACACATTTGAGTTGTCTCATGAGTTCCTGTTCCGAAAGCCATCCCAGGATCCATTTCAACTACTATATCATTCTGCTCAACATCGTAATGCTCCCAAGTAGGCTTTATAACAATCCTATCTGTAAGTCTAAAAGGCTTGTAATACTTTTTCCATGATGTTGACCAATCCTCGTCTTCTATTTCTCCATAGCCATCTAAACCCTTACCAACATTAAGGAATTGAGAAATGTTTTCTAGTCCATCGTTTATTTGCTTTAGCACATCGTTTATATCTAAGCTGTTTTGAAAGTATGCTTTGATTATAACATCCTCACCTAGTGATTCAATAAACTCATCATCAGCATAATCTAAAGTATCTGTTTTTAATATTTCCTTTCGTATATCAAAGGGATCCATTATCGCTATACCGCCTGCACCCATAGAGGTTAGCAGCTCAGAGACAGCCTCACTTGCTTCATTAGTTGTATTTACATGTATTTCGTACCATTTCATAAAACACCCATGCCCTACATTTCATACATAACATCAAGGAAATGAGTATTCCTTGTCAGAAATAGCATGGGCTCGGCACCTCCCTATATTTTTTATTTCTGCTTTTCCTCCAAAACTTTACTTAAATGCATCCTTCATTTTGTCAAAAAAGCCTTTCCTTTGCTCATGAGTATCATCACCGCTAATTTCAGCAAACTCTCTTAATAATTCCTTCTGTCTATCGCTTAATTTCTTTGGAACTTCAATATTAACCTTAACATATTGATCTCCACGTCCATTGCCACGCAAAAAAGGTATTCCTTTACCTCTAAGTCTGAATACTGAACCAGTCTGAGTTCCTTCAGGTACAGTATATTTTACTTTTCCATCCAATGTAGGGACTTCAATTTCAGCTCCAAGAGCCGCCTGTACAAATGTAATTGGTTCATCACATACAATATCGTTTCCCTGCCTTTTAAATAAAGGATGGGGTTTAACTCTGATATTTATTAATAAATCTCCGCTTGGTCCACCCTTTGAACCAGGATCACCTTCACCTCTTAATGAAATGGTCTGTCCATCGTCTATTCCTGCAGGAATATTGACTTTAATTTTAACATTATTTCTAAGCTTTCCTTTTCCATTACATGCAGGACATGGATCAGTAATAATTTTGCCTTCTCCTCTACACACATCACAGGTTTTTGCATTAATAAATTGTCCAAACGGTGTATTCTGCTTAACTTGGACCTGCCCAGTTCCATTACAATGTTTACAAGTTGATGCCTCTGTTCCTGGTTTTGCTCCTGTTCCAGTACATTTTGAACATATTTCCATTCTACCTATTGTTAATTCTCTTTCTATACCAAAGGCCGCTTCTTCAAAAGAAATTTCTACTGCATATTTAAGATCTGCACCCTTTTGAGGTCCTCTTCTTGACCTTGATCTTCCACCGCCAAAACCTGAACCTCCAAAGAAGGATTCAAATATATCACCAATTCCTCCAAAATCAAAATCACCTGAGAAGCCACCAGCTCCTCCAAAGCCATTAGGGTCTACTCCCGCATGACCATATTGATCATATCTGCTTTTCTTTTGAGGATCACTTAATACTTCATAGGCTTCATTAACCTCTTTAAACTTAGCCTCTGCACTTTTATCACCAGGATTAACATCAGGATGATATTTTTTTGCCATATTTCTATATGCCTTTTTTAACTCCGCATCAGTAGCGCCTTTATTAACCCCTAATACCTCGTAGTAGTCTCTCTTTTCTGACATAAATTCAACTCCCGTCTAATACATAACATTTAAAAATCTTCAGAAAAATCAACTTGCTTACTTCATCGCTATTCTTTTCTAAAGCATAAAACAAGCCAGAGCCTTAAATTACCAGCTTTGGCATTTTTATTATTCTACAAATACTTAAAGTTAATTTTAATTAATCTATAATGGGTATTAACCATAGCCAAGCTTAGTTTAGTCAGCAAAATAAATGATTCTCCCAAATAACGAGTTAATATATTAACAGCTCGAAAATGCACCGTGTTCGTACAAAAAATCGCTCAATAATGCGAAAAGAACGATGAATACACGAATGTAAACTTCGCATTGATATAGGGGCTTATTAAAGCCCCTATACATTATTATATATTTATTTGTCCTCGTCAACTACTTTGTAGTCTGCATCAACGACATTATCATCTGCTCCACCTGGTTGACCCTGTTGTCCTCCAAAACCTGCTCCATTCGGATCAGTCCCTGGTGCTCCTTGAGCTCCCGCTTGTTGATAAATCTTTGAAGAAATTTCATAAAAAGCTTGCTGCAACTCATCGGTAGCTTTCTTTATTGCCTCTGTGTCAGTACCTTTAAGAGTTTCCTTAACACTATTAACACCTGACTCTATTTTTGCTTTATCTTCTCCAGAAATTTTGTCACCAAGATCTTTTAAAGACTTTTCTGATTGATATACTAATGAATCAGCATTGTTTCTGATATCAATTTCTTCTTTGCGCTTTTTGTCTTCAGCTGCAAACTTCTCAGCTTCCTTAACAGCCTTGTCAATATCATCATCTGAAAGATTTGTTGAAGCTGTAATGGTGATTTTCTGCTCGTTTCCTGTTCCTAAATCCTTAGCAGATACATGTACTATACCATTAGCATCGATATCAAAAGTTACCTCTATCTGAGGAACTCCTCTAGGTGCAGATGGAATACCTGTAAGCTGGAATCTTCCTAAGCTCTTATTGTACTGAGCCATTTCTCTTTCACCTTGAAGAACATGTATTTCAACACTGGTTTGACCATCTGCAGCAGTTGAGAATACTTGGCTCTTTTTAGTAGGAATAGTAGTATTTCTATCAATCAACTTAGTAAATACACCACCAAGAGTTTCAAGTCCTAATGACAATGGAGTAACATCTAAAAGAAGAAGTCCTGTAACATCTCCTGTTAATACACCTGCTTGAATAGCTGCTCCTACAGCAACACACTCATCAGGGTTAATTCCCTTAAATGGTTCTTTACCTAAAAACTTTTTAACTGCATCCTGAACAGCTGGAATTCTTGAAGAGCCACCAACCAATAATATCTTGTCTATCTTGTCTGGACTCAAACCTGCATCCTGCATAGCCTGTCTTGTTGGAACCATAGTATTTTCTACTAAGTCTGCTGTTATTTCATCAAATTTCGCTCTTGTAAGCGTTACATCCAAGTGTTTTGGTCCTGAAGCATCAGCTGTAATAAATGGTAAGTTTATATTTGAAGTTGTTACTCCTGAAAGCTCAATTTTAGCTTTTTCAGCTGCTTCTTTTAATCTTTGCATTGCCATCTTGTCATTTCTTAAGTCAATTCCATTTTCCTTCTTGAAGGATTCTGCAAGGAAGTCGATAACTCTATTATCAAAGTCATCTCCACCGAGTCTGTTATTTCCGTTTGTCGCTAAAACTTCAAATACACCATCTCCGATTTCAAGTATTGATACATCAAAAGTACCTCCACCTAAATCATATACCATTATTTTCTGATCTTTTTCTTTGTCAAGTCCATATGCAAGTGCAGCAGCAGTTGGTTCATTTATTATTCTAAGTACTTCCAGACCTGCTATCTTACCTGCATCCTTTGTTGCTTGGCTTTGAGCATCACTGAAATATGCAGGAACAGTAATAACAGCCTGAGTAATTGTCTCGCCTAGGTACGCTTCTGCATCTGCCTTCAACTTTTGGAGTATCATAGCTGAAAATTCTTGTGGAGAATACTTCTTTCCATCTATTTCAACCTTTCTGTCTGTTCCCATATCTCTTTTTATTGAACTGATTGTTCTTTCAGGGTTTGTTACTGATTGTCTCTTAGCAACCTGACCTATCATACGTTCACTAGTCTTTGAAAATGCAACAACTGATGGAGTAGTTCTATTACCTTCTGGATTTGCAATAACTACAGGCTCGCCGCCTTCCATAACTGCCACACATGAATTTGTAGTACCTAAATCTATACCAATTACTTTTGCCATTTAAAAAATCCTCCTTAATGTATTAACTAATGTATTCAAAATTGAGTTGTTAAAACTATTAATTTGCCACTTTAACCATACTGTGTCTTACAACTTTACCTTTCATAATATAACCTTTTTGAAACTCTTCAATTACTATATTATCTCCTTTTGCTTCATCCTCCACATGCATTACAGCATTGTGAAGCTCAGGATCAAATGTATGGTCTACTGCTACAATTGGCTGAACTCCTAGTTTCTCCAAACATTCCACCATCTGTCTTACAACCATCTCAACGCCTTCTTTAAGCGGATTGTTTTCCATATCTTCAGCAGCCTTTAATGCTCTTTCCAGATTATCAACCACCGGCAGTATAGCAT
>JAEZIB010000125.1 GCA_023416275.1 Bacillota bacterium
CCGCGTTGTAGCTTGATGCGAAATGGTTCTTGACCGTCAGTGTGTCAGTCGTCCCAGTGAGGGAAATCTGCAGATCGTTATTAACCCTGCGGAAAGTTACGTCCGAACTGGCGACATTGGGCAGGAAGGAGATGGTGTCAGGCTGGTCCTCATAAACCGAGCCGGTGCTTTCCTCGATGATGTCCTGACCGGAGCCTTTGCCGAACAAGTAGGTGTCGCCACCGCCCAGGCCGACCAGGGTGTCATTACCGGAGCCTCCGTCAAGGGTGTCGTCGGTCCAAAAGCCGGTAACCGTATCGTTACCTGCCGTCTCTAACTGCTGAATCAGCATTGTCCGGATCTGAGCATCAGTCCACTGGACACCGTCGGCGAACTGGAAGGTTTCGATGTCTTGCCAGCCTGAATACGTCGGCGGGTGGCTGAACTGTCCTGTGACCGTCACCTTGTCGGTCGATCCCTGGAAGCCGACAATCAAATCATTGCCGTTGCGCGACAGGAGGGCTTTGTCGGAGGTGAGCCCCGCGCCGAACACAGCAGTATCGTTGTCGCTGTACATCGAACTGCTGACGCTCTCTTGGATGACATCCTGGCCGAAACCGGCGTCGAAGACATAGGTATCGTCGCCGTCCCCGCCCTGGAGGGTATCGTTGCCCAGACCGCCGTTAAGCGTGTCAGAGCCGCTTGTTCCAGAGATCAGGTCATTTCCCGACGTCGACTGAACCGGAACAGCGAGAGTGTTAACCTCGGCCTTTGTCAGCGTTGTACCGTCAGCAAACTGAAACAGTTCTACCGCGTTGTAGCCTGATGCGAAATAATCCCTAATAGTAAGCATGTCATTGGTTCCTGCGATTGGGATACTAAGATCATTACCCACTTTAAGGAAGGTAACATCCGAACTGGCGACATTGGGCAGGAAAGAAACCGTGTCAGGCTGGTCCTCAGAAATCGTGTCGATGCTCTCCTGGATGACGTCCTGACCGGAGCCTTTGCCAAACAAGTAGGTGTCGGCACCTCCGCCGCCGGAAAAAATGTTGTTGCCGCTGTTGCCAATTAGGATATTATCCAAGGAATTCCCTATACCGTTTATGGCCGAATTGCCGGTTAGAGTCAGGTTTTCCAGATTAGACCCCAGAGTGAAGCTAATGCTTGACTCCACTGTGTCCGTGCCCTCGCCTACATTCTCGGCCACAACATCGCCTACACTATCGACGACATATGTGTCGTTACCCAGGCCTCCTTGCAGCGTGTCGTTGCCGGCCCCGCCGTCAAGTATATCGTCGCCGCTGTTGCCGATAAGAACATTGTCAAGATCGTTGCCCAACCCACTCAGATTGTTACTGCCGATTAAAGTGAGGTTTTCCACATTGGCTGCCAGCGTGTAGGAAACGCTTGCCTGGACGGTATCCGTTCCCAGGTATGGGCCTTCGATTACCACATCTCCAACATTATCTACTATGTAAGTATCATCCCCAAGATCGCCGGCCATGGTATCCGCGCCTGCTCCACCATCCAAAATGTTATTCCATAAATTACCGACAATAATATTATCCAGTTCATTACCGCTGCCGTTGATATCGAGCCAACCCGTCAATAGAAGGTTTTCGAGATTCGCCCCCAAAGTATAACTAATATTAGATTGGATAGTGTCGACCCCTTCGTTGGCATCTTCGGTCACAACATCACCGGTATCGTCCACGGCGTAGACATCGTCGCCGACACCTCCGATCAAAGTGTCCACACCCAGGTCTCCGTCCAACATGTCGTTGCCTGCTTCTCCAAAAATCATATTGTTTAAGCTGTTGCCGATAATAGCGTTATCTAGTTCATTGCCGATGCCGTTGATGGCCAGTGAGCCTGTTAATATGATATTTTCGACATTGTTACCAAGTGAATAACTGATGCTGGCCTGAACAGTGTCCCATCCTTCGTTGGAATTTTCAAGAACGAGATCGCCTATATTATCCACTATGTAAGTGTCATCGCCCGCGCCTCCGGCCAAAGTATCCTCACCGGCTCCTCCATCCAGAACATTGGCTGCAACGTTACCGACGATAACGTTATTCAGTTCATTACCGCTGCCGTCAATGGCGCTTGTCCCTGTCAAAGTAAGATTTTCTATGTTGGCTCCCAGAGTATAGCTTACACTGGATAAAATCGTATCAATGCCATTCTCTGCATCTTCCCTGACGATGTCTCCGGTATTATCCACGATATATACGTCATTACCTGCTCCACCCGCCATGGTATCATTCCCGGTACCGCCATCCAACGTATTGTCTCCCGAATTTCCGGTCAGCACATTGTTTAATGAATTTCCCATACCGTTTATATTAGTCATACCTAGTAATATCAGATTCTCGATATTTTCTCCGAGGGCATAGCTGACGCTGGCAGATACTGTGTCCGTGCCTTCATCGGGATTCTCAAGTACAACGTCACCCACATTGTCGACGAAATAGTTGTCGTTACCGAGGCCGCCGAACATAGAGTCTGCCCCCAGGCCACCGTCTATCACATTAGCGGCGCTATTGCCCACGATTAAATTGTCCAGCGTATTTCCAACGCCATTAATCGCACTCGTTCCGGTGAGGGTTAGATTCTCCACTTCAGCACTAAGAGTGTAGCTTATGCCGGATTGGACGGTGTCGGTTCCTTCGCCTGCGTTTTCCATCACAATATCGCCCGCATTATCGACAACATAGGTGTCGTTGCCTGCTCCTCCGGCCATTGTGTCCGCGCCCTGACCGCCGCTCAGCACGTCATTGCCTAAGCCGCCAATGAGATAATTGTCGCCATTGTTGCCGGCAATAACGTTATCTAGATCATTGCCCGTACCGTCAATCGCGGCTGTTCCCGTCAGGGTCAGGTTCTCCGCATTGGCTGTCAAGGTATAACTGATGCTGCTTTGAACGTTGTCTATTCCTTCGTCGGCGTTTTCTATTACGGCATTGCCGGCATTGTCGACAACATAGGTGTCGTTACCCGCTCCCCCGGCCATTGTGTCCGCGCCCTGGCCGCCGCTCAACACGTCATTGCCTAAGCCGCCGATGAGATAATTGTCGCCATTGTTGCCGGCAATAACGTTATCTATATCATTGCCCGTACCGTCAATCGCGGCTGTTCCCGTCAGGGTCAGGTTCTCCACATTGGCTGTCAAGGTATAACTGATGCTGCTTTGAACGTTGTCTATTCCTTCGTCGGCGTTTTCTATTACGGTATCGCCGGCATTGTCGACAACATAGGTGTCGCTACCCGCTCCCCCGGCCATTGTGTCCGCGCCCTGGCCGCCGTCCAGTATGTTGTCATAGCTATTGCCAGTAATGATGTTATCTAGCTCATTACCGGTACCATTAATCGCGGAAGTACCTATCAAGGTCAGGTTTTCAACGTTAGCCCCCAAAACATAGCTGATACCGGTTTGAATGGTATCTATTCCTTCACCGGCGTTTTCGGTCACGATATCGCCGGTGTTGTCCACCACGTAGGTATCGTCCCCTGTGCCCCCTGCCATGGTGTCTGCACCTAAGCCACCATTTAAGGTGTCTTTGCCGGTCGATCCATATAGATTATCGTTTCCGTCCAAACCGAAAATCATATTATTTTGGCCGTTTAACCCCCAAACAGTATCAATGCCCGATGTGCCAATAGTTACAACTGCGTCATCTACAGGCTCTAATATGTCTACAATTTGCTGACCAGTGTATATAGAATCATCCGCAAACCGGAAATTCTCAACCTGGTAGTCAGTTCCGCTGAACCAGCCAATTAAGGTCAATGTTTCGCCAGTCGTTCGGTTTTGCAATATTAGGTCATTGCCACTTGCCAAGTAGTAGAAAGAATCTATCGTCAGCCCTTCGCCAAACTGTATAGTGTCCTGGCCGTGATTACCGTTGGCGGAATTGTCGATTACGTCATTCCCAGACCCTACGCCCCAGAGATAGGTATCATTTCCGGAACCGCCACTCAGATAATCACTTCCGGCGCCGCCGTCTAAGGTGTCGTTCCCTGTACCGCCGGCTATCGAATCATTACTTTCTCCACCATCGATATAGTCGTCGCCGGCGCCGCCGTCCAGTAGATTGTTGCTGCTGTTGCCGATAAGGAGGTTGTCCAGTTCGTTGCCGAAACCATTAATACTGGCACTGCCGTCCAAACCGAGGGCTTCGGCATTAGCTCCCAGTGTATAACTTATACTGGACCAAACCATGTCAATACCCTCGTCGGGGTTCTCGACTACGATATCGCCGGCATTGTCCACGGTATAAATGTCATTGCCTAGGCCGCCGATCAGAGTGTCGGCGCCACCGCCCCCGTCGATATAGTCGTCGCCGGCGCCGCCGTCCAATACATTATTGCCGCCATTGCCGATAATAACGTTGTCCAGTTCGTTGCCGGTGCCGTTGATGTTGGCAGTATCAAGCAGCATAAGGTTCTCGACGTCGGCGCCCAGGGTATAGCTGATGCTGGCGGCAACGGTGTCGATGCCTTCCCCGGCGTTTTCAACCACGACATCTCCAGTATTGTCCACGACATAGGTATCGTTGCCTGTTCCACCGATCATGGTGTCGGCACCTACGCCGCCGTCGATGTAATCGTCGCCTGCCCCGCCATTCAATACATTGTTGCCGTTGTTGCCGATGAGAACGTTGTCCAAATCGTTGCCTGTGCCATTGATATTCTCGCTGTCGAGTAAGATCAGATTCTCGACATTAGCTCCCAATGTATAGCTAATACTGGATTCTACGGTGTCGATGCCTTCCCCGGCGTTCTCGACCACGACATCTCCAGTATTGTCCACGACATAGGTATCGTTGCCTGTTCCACCGATCATGGTGTCGGCGCCTACGCCGCCGTCGATGTAATCATCGCCTGCCCCGCCATTCAATACATTGTTGCCGTTGTTGCCGATGAGAACGTTGTCCAGTTCGTTGCCTGTGCCATCGAGAGCTCCGCTGCCATTCAGAATAAGGTTCTCGACATTGGCTCCCAGTGTGTAACTGATGTTTGATACGACTGTATCGTTGCCTTCGTCCGTGTATTCCGTTACGATATCACCACCTTCGCCGATGACAAAAATATCGTCGCCAGTACCGCCGATAAGTACATCCGATCCCGCGCCGCCGTTCAGTAAATCGTTTCCGGCTCCGCCGTCTATTACGTTATCGCCGCTATTACCGGCGATCATATTATCCGAGCTATCGCCTGTAGCGTTAATATTGTCGCTGCCAGTCAGAATTAAGTTACTGGCTCCGCTGTCAGTCGGGCCTCCGATGATGTAACTGGTGGAGGATTCAATAAAGTTGATTCCCATGAGCATTTTTAAAAGAGCGTCATCAACCCCATGATTTATGGTCACCACACCATTATCGACATATATGCCCCCCCCCCAAATGTTCGATGAATACCATATATTATGGTCTGGACGTTCTATGCTAGCCACGATACTCCCATCGGCCCATTTGATCATATCACGGTATGAATGATCCGCTGCGTCAACCGAGCTGGATGCAAACTCTAAAGGTACCCCGATAACAATAATTTTCAAAGATGCACCATCATTGAAATTGTAAGGATGTAGACCAGAAAAGGTGTTGGGAACAAGCTTCGGTTGGCCAGGAGTCACGAAGGGCATAAATATTTGCAATAAATGTGTATGCGCGTTAAAAATATCGCCTGCGGCTAAAACAGCCGCTCCGTTTTTTAGAAAACCAAGTCCCTTTGCAGCGCCGGCTGCCGAATAAGTCCCTCCGACAAAAGTTAACGTTTGGTCAAACACGTTTCGAAAATTTACTGGCGTAGCAGTTAGCCATCTAACCCGCTCGGTTGCACAAATACCTACTCCCGCTGTCACAGCCCCTACTAATGAGAGCGTAGTGAAAATCGGTCCCGCTCCCGTTACCCCAGCTACTATCGAGAGAGCCCCTAGGACTCCTCCACCCACGCTGCAAAACATACTAATTTGTTCCGCTTGGTGTAACGGCTTTGCCAAAACTCCTGGTACAGGTATAGTCAGGCTGCCACGCCAATCACCCACTGTTACCTGGCCGAGTATTAATTTTGTGTTTATTCTGCCCGCTTTGGCTTGATCAAAAAGGCTCATGTTCTCTCCTGCCTTTCGTATGATTTTTTATGAAACTTTATTTTTTGAACTCCCGTTCTTGTTTTTTCCGGTTTCGAATTTTTCATATGCCCAAATCACCCAGTAAACGTAAGCGCAGGTTACAAGCACCACCCCAAAGCGAAGAACCAAGAAGATAGAATTCCTGGAATTTAATTCAGGGGCGTAAGTGCTAACCATTCCCCACCGCAACGTTCGATAGTTTATGATTCCTCGACATCTAAGAAACACAAGTACCCAAGGATATAACTATCGAAATAGTAACAGTACAGCAACCTGTTCCGATACATTCATTAGATTTACACCCTTCTTTATGATCTCCAAAAGGTGAATTCTCCTGATCCGCGCACTCCACCCTCCTCAGGACGCGTGATATTGTTGCAATGAAATAAGAGTACTGTCTAAATATATAAAATAATCCACTCATACGATATCTTCGATCGCAAGCTGATTTTTAAAACATGGATCGCAAAAATTAGATGATAATAACATTAATTCCATTATTTTCTATGTTTCGCCAATAGCTATCGGCTTCCTTGAGACCAATGTCCTGTTTTTGCTCCTAACGCAGGGGCCATAGTCCTATACTATCGCCGTTTCCATGAAACTAAGATAGTGGCGCCGTTAGCTGCTCTGACTTATTAGTAGTTTAAATTCGATAACAGGTCTTGAGGGGTTAGACGCCCTCCAGTATCTCGTGGGCATGAAAGGAGCTTGCGCAGAGCCTGGATGAACTCCCTGATGCGCTCGCCAGGCAGCGTGCCCCGTAGCGCCGCCAGTTTACGTAAACAATTTGTACTAAATTGTTCAATAAATTTGGTTTAGAGTTGAGAATAACTCTTTTGGATAAACTGAACTTAACAATATATGTTACAATCTGTTAAATGCGCAAAGGCGGGGCACTTAAGCCCCGCCTTGTTCCTATAACGACCTTATGGTACCTACTCCGATAGAGGTGAGAGTTGGCAAGTATCAGAGCGGCTCGGTAATACCTCAGAATCTACGTGCTCAAAATCTCTCATTACTTCTTCACTATCCCGGATAAAATGCAAATCTCGAGAGGCTCTTTTCATTTCATTACGATATTCTTCTTTTGAAATTTTAGTTATGCAATCGGAATCTTTCTTAGACGCCATCTCCTCCGACATCGGTAACCCTCCTTAATTCATCTGTTTTTTTCAGGTTTTTTCACTGATCAAGTTTTTCATTATCCTACTTCAGTCCCTACCGGGTCTCTATTCTGTTTCCGCCGCCCTGGAAGCTTCGCATTAGTTTTTTCCTTATCGACTGAGGCAGATTCCACATCCTGCTGATCTACTTCGTCGTCCTCATGGCCTAGTATCGACATTTCCTCTAGATCAT
>JAEZIB010000164.1 GCA_023416275.1 Bacillota bacterium
GGCGGCAAAGGTGGCAAAGGCAATAGTAGCTTGAACGAAGTGAAAGCCAGCGTCTTTAGGCGCTGGCCGGTAACAAGCCCTTATAGGGCTAACACAAGCCACCCGTTTTACGGGTGGTCATGACTTAAAAATAAGAGTATAGTCCTATGTAAAATAATGTAGAAAAATGCGATATATTATGTAGCCTAGAACAAATTAAAAACAGCAGGAGGTGCTAAATATCTTGAAATAATGTGAAATTGAACTGTAAAGATGGTTGTCTTATTGTTTTACAGCGAGATTCTACAGAATAGTTCATTATATTTTGAACCGAAATAGGAGAAGGAGGTTTGTTTTATGAAAAAAACTAAAAGAGGTTTTGCTTTGGTAATGGCAGCGATGTTTGTAATATCATCATCAATTGCAGCAACTGCTACTACTACTGTTGGTACAGAAAGTGAGATAGTAAAAGCAGATTCGAAAAAAGATAGTGCTAAAAAGAAAGACACAAAAAAGGATGAAAATAAAGAGCAAAAGAGTGCTCTAAAAAAACAGTATGAGGCTGATAAGGCTTTGCTTGAAAAACAAAAGGATGAATTGGAAGCACAGAAGGATTTACTTGAAGAGCAGCTTGAGGCAGCAGAAGCGAGTGGAGACAATGAGCTTGTAAATAAATTAAAAACACAGATCCAGCAGCTTAAAACTGATATGGATACAATTAAAAAACAAATGAAAGATAAGAGAGATGAAATAAAAGCTAATATAAAAGCTACATATACTGAGGATGAGTTAGCGAAAATTGATAGTGTTAGCAAGGAAATAAAGAAGAAGAACAAGGGTGTTGATGTTTTACCTGTTGAAAGCATTATGATTAAAGGTAAGCATATTAAATTTGATACACCACCTGTAATAAAGGATGGAAGGACACTAATTCCTGTAAAAGCATTATCAGAAGCTTTTGGCGCAGAAGTTAAGTGGATTAGTGCCGAAAGAAAAGTTATTATAACCAAAGGTGATATTGAAATAGTGCTAAAATTAGACAGCAATAAGATTTATGTAAATGGAGTTGAAAAAACAATAGATGTACCTGCTTCCTCAATAAATAGCAGAACAGTAGTGCCTATGAGATTTATTGTTGAACAATTAGGTTTAAAAGTCAATTGGAATAGTGACTCAAAGGATATAGAAATTGAAGAACCAACAACAGATAATCCTCCTGTTACAACAGGAGCAGCAATTACAATTACCTCATAAGGTGGTAATATTTAAAAAATAAAAAATAATTTAGAAAAAATGTTTGTGTTTTGCAGAAATAATGTTATAATGTTATTCAATAGAATATTATGTGTTTAAAAGGAAGACTTAGTTTTGACAGGAATCTGTTTATTAGCTAAGTCTTTCTTTTATTGTAATGATTTTACAAAATGTAGGTGAGTTAGCTTAGTATATCTATGTTGATTTTTAATACAGCATTTTGTATAATCATTAAAGAAAACATAGCCTATGCTTATTAATAAAAGTCGTGGCTGGTCAGCACTTGTACTTTCAAAAGTATAGTTTTTGTAAATGGGGTTATTTTTGATGTTTTAGTGCAAATTAGTAGCATAAATATGATTATGAATTAGGAGATATGGAAATGGGAAAAGCTTTAATTATTGGCGCCGGTGGCGTTGCTAATGTTGTTATTCATAAATGCTGTCAGAATCCGGATGTATTCGAAGAAATCTGTATTGCAAGCAGAACACTATCAAAATGTGATGCTATCAAAGCAAAGCTAGACGGTGGCAAAACCAAAATTCAGACTGCTCAGGTAGATGCAGATAATATTGAGATGCTTATAGAATTAATTAACAAATTTGAACCGGATATTGTAATTAATGTTGCGTTGCCATATCAGGATTTGACAATAATGGATGCTTGTCTTGCAACTGGGGTACATTATCTTGATACTGCTAACTATGAGCCACCTGATGTAGCTAAGTTTGAATATAAATGGCAATGGGCTTACAGGGAGAGGTTTGAAAAGGCTGGGATAATAGGGCTTTTAGGAAGCGGCTTTGATCCTGGTGTTACAAGTGTTTTCAGTGCATATGCTCAAAAACACTATTTTGATGAAATTCACTATATTGATATTGTTGATGCAAATGCTGGTGATCATGGATACCCATTTGCAACAAACTTCAATCCTGAGATAAATATTCGTGAAATAACTGCAAAGGGCAGCTATTGGGAGAATGGGAAATGGGTAGAAACTGAACCGTTAGAGATTAAGAAAGTATATGATTTACCTGAAATAGGTCCAAAAGATATTTATCTATTGCATCATGAGGAGATAGAATCTTTGGCTCTCAATATAAAAGGAATTAAAAGAATAAGATTCTGGATGACTTTTTCAGAGAGATATCTTACTCATTTAAGAGTGCTTGAAAATGTTGGCATGACTTCAATTGAACCTATTGAGTTTGAAGGCCAGCAAATAATACCACTGCAGTTTTTGAAGGCTGTACTACCTGATCCTGCATCTCTTGGACCTAGAACAAAGGGAAAGACAAACATAGGATGCATTATACAGGGTTTAAAGGACGGAAAACCAAGAACTTATTATGTTTACAATGTATGTGACCATGAGGAATGCTATAAAGAGGTTGGTTCGCAAGCTATATCCTACACTACAGGTGTTCCTGCTATGATTGGTGCAATGATGATATTAAAAGGTATTTGGAATAAACCAGGTGTTCATAATATTGAAGAATTTGATCCAGATCCATTTATGGATGCTCTTAATAAATGTGGACTGCCTTGGAAAGAGAGCTTTTCGCCTGAACTGCTTGACTAAGTAAAATTTAGCAATTGGTAAGCGGTTGTTTTGATTACTTTTGAATTGTTTTTGCCTTATTAATGAAAGTAGTGTTAGAAATTATTTGCATGGATTAGTTGGTAAATATATACTGATTCATGCAATTATTTTAGTAACAAACCAATTAATAAGGTTCGTGCAAGGAGGACTCACTATTTTGTGCCGAGGTCGGCTGGGAGGTTAATGTTGAATATAGATTTTAGTAGCTTGCCTACACCATGTTATATTGTTGATGAAAGACTTCTGATAAAAAATCTTGAAATATTGAAATCTGTACAGGATAGAACAGGATGTAGTATTCTTCTCGCTCAGAAAGGATTTTCAATGTACAGTGTTTATCCTTTAATAGGGCAATATCTTAAAGGTGTAACCTCAAGCTCTTTATTTGAGGCTAGACTTGGGTATGAAGAAATGGGTAAAGAGGTTCATATATATGCACCTGCATATATAGAGGAGGAATTTGATGAGATCCTCAGATATAGCGACCATATAGTATTTAATTCCTTTAATGAATGGAAAAAGTATAAAGCTAAAGTAAGTAGTGTTACATCTAAAAAGATAGAATGCGGAATACGCATAAATCCTGAGTATTCTGAAATTGAGACTCATTTGTACGATCCCTGCTATAATTTCTCAAGGCTTGGTGTAACTCTTTCAAATTTTGAAGAAAATAAACTTGAAGGTATTGATGGACTTCATTTTCATACAATGTGCGAACAGAATTCAGATACCCTTGAAAGAACAATAAAGGTTGTTGATGAGAAGTTTGGTAAGTACATTAGAAATATGAAATGGTTGAATTTTGGAGGAGGGCATCATATTACAAGAGCTAACTATGACATTGAGTCTTTAGTACGTTCAATTTCATATTTCCAGGACAAATATGGCGTAAAGGTTTATTTGGAGCCAGGTGAGGCTATTGCCTTAAATACCGGATATCTAGTAACAAAGGTTTTGGACATAGTTGAGAATGGTATGAATATTGCTATCCTAGATGCGTCAGCGGCTTGTCATATGCCGGATGTATTGGAAATGCCGTACAGGCCTAATATAATAGATGCTGGGAAGTCAGGTGAATATGAATATACTTACAGACTCGGTAGCCATACCTGTCTTGCAGGAGATGTTATTGGAGACTATTCATTTAAGCAGCCTCTAAAACCAGGAGATAAGCTGGTTTTCTGTGATATGGCTCATTATACAATGGTGAAAAATAATACTTTTAATGGTATAAATTTACCTACAATTGTATTATTTAATGAAAAAAATGGAGTAGAAATTATTAAGAAATTCGGTTATGAGGATTTTAAGTCTAGATTATAATTTATTTTTTATCTACCAGCTTTTCATTAAAAAAGTGCTCAATTGTAAAAATCAATACAAACAATAAGGGGCTGTTACAAAACAATAATTTTTATATACCAATGACTTATTGCAAGAATTAGTACGCGAGTGCAATATATACTGCACGGGAGTACTATTTAAGCAGTTTATTGTTGATATATATTATTTCTTGTTTTGCAACAGCCCTTTATCTCCATTTTGCTGGTAACTCCAGCAATATTCAAAAATGCGAAGAGAACGATGAATGCATGAAATGTAACTGGTTTTTTAGCTCATATTTTATTCTTGTTTGCCATATCATGCTAATAAATTTTTGCATAAAAATAATCCATATTTGGTATACTTCCTATGTAATCACAATATATAATACTATTTCGTAATAAAGATAAAAATCCAATATCATCATTTACTGTTTGGAATTCTAAGTAATTTACATGCAGTATTTAAAGGTGTTTGCGGGTTTTGGTCTATCGTAGCATAGGCTAATATATAAAAATGTGATTCTACATTTTAAATACAAATGGCTTACATATATTGTAACTTTTTTGTCAATAAAATGTAACAAAATTATATGGAATAGTAACTTTTATAAATATAATTAAAAAAAAACTTATGTTATTCTAAACACAAATATAAAAGGAGGCAGGAAAATGAATAAGGTTATTAGAAAATCACTTGCTGCAGTTTTAGCAGCTGCGATGACAGTTTCAATTGCAGGATGTGGTGGTGAAAAGACCGCTGAACCAACAAATACTGCAGCTAATACTACAGCGCAAGCTTCAACACCAGCAACAGGCGAGAAGGTTACTTTGAATTTATGGCATATTCAGACTACAGATCCTATGCCAGGTATCATTGAGGACAGTATGAAACGTTTCTCAGCTGATAATCCAAATTACGAAGTTGTAGTAACTCCAATGCAGAATGATGCTTTCAAAACAAAGTTACAAATAGCAATGAGTTCAAATTCTTCACCAGATATTTTCCCTCACTGGTCAGGCGGACCAATGAATGCATATGTTGAATCTGAGAAAATAGCTGATTTGACAACTTATATGAATGAAAGTGACTATAAGAGCCGCTTTATGGATGCTGCTATCAGTCAAGTTACTTATAAAGATAAATTATGGGCTGTACCAGTTGAGAATACTGCAGTAGCTATGATGTTCTACAACAAAGAGCTATTTGCAAAATATAACCTTCAGGTTCCAAAGACAATTTCAGAACTTGAGAAAGTTGCTGATACATTAAAGTCTAATGGTATTATTCCTTTCTCACTGGCTAATAAGACTCAATGGACAGGTTCAATGTGGTATTGTTACCTTGTTGATCGTTACGGAAGTGCAGAAGCATTTAATAATGCTGCTAACCGTACTGGTTCATTTGAAAATGAGGCATTTACTCAGACTGGTACAAAGTTGCAGGAATGGGTAAAGAAGGATTACTTCAATAAGGGCTTCAATGGAACAGATGAAGACTCAGGACAATCACGTACACTTCTTTATACAAACAAAGCTGCTATGACTCTTATGGGTTCATGGTTCCTTTCAACAGTTGGTGGTGAAAACAAAGAATTCTTAGATAAGGTTGGTTCATTTGCATTCCCAGCTGCTGACGGTGGTAAAGGAGATCCTAATGCATGCCTAGGTACTGTTGGTGATAACTTCTATTCAGTAGCTGCAAATTCTAAGGATATAGCTGGAGCATTTAAAGCTATCACTTACATGATAGATGATACTGCTGCTGCTAAACGTATTGAAGCTGGAAGAATACCACCTATAAAGGGTGTAACTGTTAGCGATCCACGTCTGCAAGAAGTTTTAAATGCAGTAGAAAAGGCTCCAACAGTTCAATTATGGTATGATCAGTATCTATCACCTGAATTAGCTCAGCTTCACAAAGATACTTCACAAGCGTTGTTTGGATTATCAAAAACTCCAGAGCAAGTAAATAAAGAAATGGAAGCACTTGCAGCAAAGAAGTAGGAACAATCATAAAGTCAATTACAACTGAAACCATAGGTGTCCGGGGGATTAGAATATTATGAGAGCTTTGGGATATGGTTTCAGCCGGTTTGGGGCTATTCAGGATTCTATAAGTCTCTGACTCAAACTAAATTAATAAACGGCAAACAGACAGTTTATTATGGTAATTGACTTAGTTAAATAGAAATGATTACCTCCATATAATTGGTTGGGTGCTTATGCGCGCATCATAAGTGCCCAATCAATTATTTTATCCAATGTCGTATCACAATTTAAGTTCAACCTAGATAGCAGAGAAATAAATTGATAGGGCATATGGAAAATTGATTCTTAGATTAAAAGGTCACATTTAATACCTGGATATCATTTATCGGGATATGATATTTCAAGTACTAATTACAACTGATAATCAGAATATTTACAAATTTATGATATAGGAAGGGAAAATAAAATGAACGCTACACGCTCACTGTCATACAATAAAAAAAGAAATACTGCTATTGTAGCCACTGTGTTTCTCATTCCAGTATTCTTCTTTATTACAGTTTTTATTATTTATCCTATAGTTGATTCATTTTGGTTAAGCCTTCATGATTGGAATGGTATCAGCTCTGATAGAAACTTTATTGGTTTGGAAAATTGGAAGGTTCTACTAACTGATAGTATTTTTTATAAAGCATTTATAAACAACATTATTATTGTAATTCTTTCAATAATAATACAGCTACCAATAGCTATGGCAATTGCATTTTTTCTTGATGTAGGAGGAAAGAAGCTGAACTTTCTTAAAATGGTATATTTCTTACCAATGCTAATGTCATCAGTTGCTGTTGGATTCTTATTCAGATATGCTTATGATCCGCAGTTTGGAATTATTAGTGCTATTGACACAATGTTTGGTGGCGAAGGTATGGTTGACCTGCTAGGCAATACTACATATGCTATTTATGCGGTAATTGCCGTTATATGTTGGCAGTTTATACCGTTCTATATGGTGTATTTTTTAGCTGGTTTAAGCTCAATACCTGTTGAATTATATGAAGCTGCTATTATTGATGGAGCAACACGCGGTCAATATTTCTGGAAGATTGCACTTCCTAGTATGAAGGGTACTATAAAGAGCGCAGCTGTATTATCATTAGTTGGTTCATTAAAATATTTTGATTTAATTTATGTTATGACTCAAGGCGGCCCTAATGGTGCCACAGAATTAATGGCTACTTACATGTATAAAAATGCTTTTCAGATAATGAAAATGGGGTATGGATCAACTGTAGCGGCAGCTATGTTTATCGTTATCACTACTATCGCATTATTGACTCTTAAGGCCATAAACGGAAAAGAGGAGGCTTAATGAGATGAAAAATAAAAAAATTACTATTGGAAAAATTATAGCAGGAATACTTGCATTGCTTTGGCTGTTGGTAACTGGCGCTCCATTTTACTTTATGGTTGCATCAGCCTTTAAGGAACAGTTTGAGTTGTTTACATCAGGAGTGTTTTCAATGCCAAAGGGGTTTTATTTGGATAACTTGAAGGAAGTTATAGAAAGTAATTTCCCTAGCTACTTGCTTAATAGCTTAACGGTAGTTGCAATTTCGCTTGCGCTAATTTTAATTACAGCCGCATTTGCATCTTATCCTTTTTCCAGATTTAAATTTAAGCTTAACAAACCATTGTTTGCTATTGTAGTAGCAGCTATGGCAGTACCTATACATGTAACATTATTACCAGTATTTCAATTGACACAGAAAATGGGACTTTATGACAGTATATTTGGATTGATTGGGCCATATACAGCATTTAATCTCCCTATTTCAGTTTTTATACTAACTAGCTTTATGGCAGATATTCCAAAGGAGCTTGAGGAATCAGCGGAAATTGATGGTTGTGGCAAGTTCAGAACCTTTTTCAATATAATTCTTCCGCTATCTAAGCCAGGGTTAGCTACTCTTGCCATTTATAACAGTGTTAATATGTGGAATGAATTCAGCTTTGCACTTGTATTAACTCAATCCCCAAAAAGCAGGACATTGCCACTTTCTATATGGGAGTATCAAGGACAGTATCAAGCTAATATACCATTGATAATGGCTGTTTTAACCTTTAGTGCTATACCAATGATTATTGCATTTGCAATAGGACAAGATAAACTAATAAAGGGTATGATGGCGGGAGCTGTAAAGGGCTGATTTTCGCAATATTTCATAGGATACAATATAACGTGGCAAGAAAATATTCCCCACTTCTATAAGTGGCAGGTACTAATTTGGTTTTTAAGCGTTGAGAATATCTCCCGCCCAGCTTACACGCCGCTGAATGTAATAGCTCGAAAATAAAGTATGTACGAACAAGGTGCATTTTCGAGCCACAAAAACCACAAGTGGTTTTTGACGGTGTATAAAATCAAAAAATTTCATTTTGAATTTAGGCGTTATAAAATTAAAAATTGGAAAGAAATTTAGACATAGTATATAATATATAGTATATTTATCCTATGTCTAAATATTTTTTACTTGGGTTTAAGTGTGAAAACGAGTTGTTTAGACTTGGATAAAGAGTTCTAAGACTTAGTAGATAAGGCTACTTTAGTATTAGAATTCTTTTGTGAATCTGAATATAGGGCGTGGAGGTTTGCATGAGAAAAGCACTTAAATCCCTTTTTGCATTTTCGTTATTGATAGCTTGTACCGGTTGTTTTTATAATGGGCAAAACATGGATGTGCAGAAAAGTCAAAAAAAACAATTAACTTTGTATACCATTCAGGGTGATTCAGCCGTTAATTTTGTGATAGATGATTCTATAGTACGGTTTGAACAGAATAATACTGATTATCAAGTGATTCAGGAAAAAATACCCAATGACCTTTATAAGAATAAATTATCAGTATGTGTAGCTACTAACCAAATGCCGGATGTTTTTCCTACGTGGTCAGGGGGTACACTAAATGAGTATATTAGTATTGGTGAAATTGTTAATCTCGAAAAATATATGCTGCAAGACAATTATAGTTCGCGATTTAATGAAAAGGCTTTAAAAATGGTTACAGATAAAAAGGGTATTTGGGCAGTACCTGTTGAAAATATGTCTATTGCACTGATTTTCTATAACAAAGACATATTTAACTCATTGAATATTACCCCACCAGATACATATGAACAACTTTTAGAGGTTATCTCAAAGCTAAAAGAGAATGGTTATATCCCATTTGCATTGGCCAATAGAACAGCGTGGACAGGCTCTATGTTCTACATGTACTTTGTAGACAGAATGGGGGGGCCATGGGTTTTTGATAATGCAGCAAATAGAAAAAATGGAGGTTCCTTCAGCGACAAAGTTTTTGTTAAAGCTGGTGAAATGGCACAGCAATTAGTTGATATGGGAGCATTTCCAGAAGGTTTTAATTGGATGGATGAAGATGCAGGTGATGCACGTGACTTAATGTATAACAATTCTGCTGGTATGATGTTAGCAGGAAGCTGGTTTTTAAGCACCTTAAAATACGAAAATCCTGGTTTTTTGGACAAGATAGGGGTGTTTCCTTTCCCAGCTATTGAAGGGGGCAAGGGTGATGCGAGAAATACAATTGGTACATTAGGGGACAACTATTATGCAATAGCAAGCTCCTGCAATTATAAAGATGAAGCTTTTCAACTTATAAAATATTTAATTGATGATACGGCTGTGGAGAAAAGAATAGCTGCAGGTAAGATACCACCTGTTAACAATCTCAAAATAACAGATCCATTGACAAATAAAATATTAGAGTACATAAACCAATCTCCAAATGTTCAGTTTTGGTATGATCAATATCTTCCTTTAAAATTGTCAGATGCGCATTTGTCGCTAACTAGGCAGATATTCGGCGGAGAGGATCCTAAGGCTGCTGCTGAGGCTATGGAAGAGGTTGCAAAACAATATTATTCAAACTAATGTGTGATAGTTACACCTATAATTTTGTGCCAAAGTGGTTGTGGAGGTTAGAATGAAAAATAGGTTACTGCAATCAGCAAGGATTAACATTAAGAATATTCCTTTTAGATTTAAACTTACCTACTATCTTGTTATAACAATTTGTATAACTGTTTTAATAGTATTCGCCTGTTCATATATTGTAACCAGTCGTTCTATAAAGCAACAAGCAAAAGATATGACTATGCTGCAGCTTGAACAAAACACATTAAATCTTCAGAATTATTTAAATCAGATTGAAAGGACACCTGATAGCTTTGTAACCGACAAGAGCCTGCAGGAGTATCTTTCAAAGCGTGATGAAAACACAATGGAGTTTACTAATATCGTTGATGACGTTTATCAGACTATGTCAAACGTTTTTGAATCAAAAGAAAGCCTATTATACATATATCTTTATAAGGCTATGGATAACAAAGTACTATATCTTGGGCCAACAAAGGCAGGAAGAAATACTGATTATTCCAATGTAAAGAGATATCTTTCTAATGACAATATTACTGGTAGCCCGATTAAGGTCAGCTTTCGAAAGGACCCTATTAATAACAGCAGATACACTTTTGCAATTTACCAACCAATATTTGATAAGTATAAAATAAAAAAGCCAATTGGTATGTTGTGTCTATCTGTTACAGAGGAATCTCTTACAAGATTTTATTCGCATGGAAATACTAATCTTCCTCTTGAGACCTTTATTATTAATAGTGCGGGCACCATTGTTTCTCATACTGACAAAAGTAAAATATCAACCGATGCAAATCTCAAGAAAATATTAAAGAAACAAGACGGCTCAATCGAAATAAATGGAAAGCTTGTTATGTATAAATACTTTGAAGATTGGGATTGGTATGTAATAGGGACGCTTCCATTAAGCTATATACTTAGGGACAACAATGTCCTGCTAGTTATTATACTACTTATTGTACTTTTAACTATTGTAGCTGCAATATTTATATCATTTATTTTTAGTAAAAGACTGTTAAGGCCTTTTGATGAATTGATTTATAGAATGTCTATGGTTTCAAACGGGGACTTTGCTACGCGTATTGAGCTATCACCATATGGATATGATTTTAGTCAGGTTTCAGATGGGTTCAATATAATGGTAGAGCAGATTAAGGTATTAATGGAAAAGATATATGATGAGCAGCGACAACTGAAGGAAATTGAGTTTAGAGCACTGCAAGCCCAAATAAATCCTCATTTTTTGTATAATACGTTGGAATCAATACACTGGCAGGCACTTCTTGGGGGGAATTATGATATTTCCACAATGGTTAAAGCTCTAGCTGGTTTTTATCGAATAAGCTTAAGCGGTGGCGAAGATATTATCCCATTAAAAAGTGAGGCAGAGCATGTTGAAAATTATATGACAATACAGGAAATTCGATATAAGGACAAAATGGAAAGCTATATTGATATTCCAGAAGAATTTTATGATGTAAGAATACCTAAAATGACTCTACAGCCTTTAGTTGAAAACTCAATTTATCATGGCTTGAAGGGCAAACAGGTAAAGGGTTTTATAAAGATAACGGCTGTTCGTGATGGTGAAGATCTTATTGTAAAAACCATTGATAACGGTATAGGCATGTCTGCAAGTCAAATAAGTAATTTAAATAAAACTCTTGAGGATAATGATTCAAGTACTGGTGGATATGGTGTGAGAAATGTTCACCGTAGAATTAAACTGTTCTTTGGTGAGCCATACGGTATTTTTTATGAAAGCAATGAGTATGGAGGAGTTACAGCAAACGTAAGGTTGCATATGAAAACATAGTTGAAATGGTTGGTGAAATATTTTGTTCAAGGTTTTAATTGTTGATGATGAAATAATAATTCGAAATGGACTACATAAAATAATTGAATGGGAAAAATTAGAGATAGGAAAAATTCTTACAGCTTCCTGCGGGAAGGAAGCTTTGGAGATTGCCCGTGTTGAAAAACCAGATATAATGCTTACTGATATTTGCATGCCAGAAATGGATGGTTTGGAAATGACAAAACTTATGCTTGAGATGCTGCCTAAGCTAAAAGTTATAGTCTTAACGGGATATGATGACTTTAAGTATGCCCAAAAAAGCTGTTCTCTTGGAGTTAAAGATTTTATACTCAAGCCTGTTGATGAAAATAAGCTGACAAAATCTATTAATCAGCAGGTAGAGAACATAAAAAATGAAATGCAGTCTATGTTAAATGATAACATTATAAACAGAAAGAAAATGATTGATAGCCAGCGGGAGATTGAAAAGTCTCTTTTGGAGCTTACAGAAAAATCTACTAATCATATAGAGAGAATAAACCTAAAAGAAAAGCTGGCATTTGAGGATGATTGCGATTATCAGGTAGCATTAATTAGACCTGAAATATCCTATGACAGTGTATGGAGTCAGCACAAAAATTTGCTTATGATATCAATTAAAAGCTTTATAATTGATATGGTGGATAGCAAAAACTCAGGATGGACATTTCAAAATCGAAGTGGAGATATTGTCATAATTTTTTATGTCTGTCCTAAATACGAAGATACAAGTGAACAAATTTCAAAGTTACAGGAGATAATTAATGTAGAGTTTGATGTTGCTCTGAGTGTTGGAATCGGTTCTATAGTTTCTAATATGTCAGAGATTACATTTTCTTATAACCAGGCAAACATAAATTGTAAGCAATACAAAATAGAAAATGAAAAGAGTATTACTGCTAGTGTCCAAGAAACTTATATAAATAATAGTAATAAGTTATTGTATTATAAAGAAAAAATTCTTGAGAATGTGAATGATGCAGATAAAGTAAAGAAAAATCTGAAAAATTATATTAATGAAGTTAGAATATCAGAAAATAATAAAAGCAGTGCAGAACAAAAGTTTTATGATTTAGCTGCAGCTTTTTATTGGGAGTACTTAAAAACTACTGGGAATTCTGCAGATGGTAGGCTGGAAACACTTATTTCCACACTACAAAGCAATAATATAGAAAATTGCAGTGCATTTACTGAAATGTTTATAATGAAGCTAATGTATTCAAATAAAAAGCAGATGCATGAAATAGTTGAAGCAGCAACAGAGTATATAAATCAACATTTCAGTGAAGACTTAACGGTATTTACATTGGCAGAGCAGTTTCATGTAGCACGAAACTATTTTTCAAGACTTTTTAAGAAGGAAATGGGTGAGGGCTGCAATGAATATATTACTCGTAAACGTATTGAAAAAGCAAAACAGCTATTAACAGATTCAAGACTTAGGACATATGAGATAGCTGAGCAAATAGGCTATCACGATACAAATTATTTCTCATTAGCATTTAAGAAAAATACAGGTCTATCACCAAAGGAATTTAGAGATAAGTTGAATAATCTGGAGCAGTAATAAACTAGCTATTACGGATTTGCCGTAAATTAAGGAATCTGCCAAGACATAGAAACTGGTACAGAAAGGGATTTTATCAAAGCAAAAATGAGCCAGTTGTTGCATAAGCATCTGATGGCACTAAAGCAATCAACTTACACAAAGAAATGGGCACTGAGAAAGGAATTGGCCAAATATGATGAAAAACATTTTTTACTATAAAACTGATTTGGGACAAATTGGAATGGCAGAAGAAGCTGGCAATATAACAAATATTTTTTTTGAAGCTGATAAATTTCCGATACAAAGTGAAGGCTTACTTAAGCATAAAGATGAAAATCAAGTACAATATAATTATGACATTACAAACAGTTACTGCATTAATGAAACAGACCTTCTAAAGGAGGCAAGCAGTCAGCTACAGGAATATTTCCAGGGTAAGCGTAAAGTATTTAACCTGCCTTTAGCACCAAAGGGAACTCCTTTTATGAAAAGTATCTGGAAATGCCTGTGCGAAATACCTTATGGAGAGACAAAAAGTTATAAGGAAATTGCAAAGGCTGCTGGTAATGAAAAAGCATGTCGGGCAGTCGGTCAAGCAAATAATAAAAATCCAATTCCTATATTTATTCCGTGTCATCGAGTTATTGGTACAAATGGAAGTCTAATCGGATATCGCGGCGGACTGCAAACAAAAAAGCTATTATTGGAGATAGAAAAAAAGCATGGAAATATTTAAATATGACCAGTTAGAGATGGATTATCTTAAAAAAAAGGATAAAAAGCTAGGTGCTGTAATAGAAAAAATAGGTATGATAGAGAGAGCTGTAATACCTGATTTGTTTTCGGCACTTATTAACAGTATAGTGGCTCAGCAGATATCTTCAAAAGCAGCAATTACTGTTTGGAATAGGTTACAGGAGAATATTGGCGCTGTAACTCCAGAGAACATTAACAGTACCGCTCTTGAGCGCATACAGCAATGCGGCTTGTCAATGAGAAAGGCAGGATATATAAAAGGTATTGCTGAAGCTGTAATTAGTGGAAGTCTAAATTTATCTGAGCTTTATAGTTTACCGGATAGTGAAGTTATTAATAGGCTGATATTACTTAATGGTATTGGTAAATGGACTGCAGAAATGCTTTTGATTTTTTCAATGGAACGTCCAGACGTTGTAAGCTGGGGAGATTTAGCTATTCAGAGGGGTATGATGAAGCTTTATGGTTTAAAAGCATTGACTAAGGAACAATTTGATAGATATGCAAAAAGATATTCTCCATATGGTTCAGTGGCATCACTCTACTTATGGGAATTATCAAAAGAATAATAATGTTTTTAAAGGGCGGTGTTAATGCATATCTACTACTTTAGCAAGTTATAAGTTCTATTATCCTTATTGGTAATACATACCAGCAAGGATAATAGAACTTTTATTATGGTATACGATTTTTTTTTATTAAATTGGGCATTATATAATAAGCTTGAATTTAAGTTGCAAAGCTAAGTATAAATTAATTGCAGGCAACGATGCTTGTATGTTGGTGAATTGGAATTAAGCATAGTGCTGGATAAGGAAATTTGTAGAATTATTTCTAACCCAACTTTTCATTTGATAAGGCTCCTACACCTACAATTTTAAACTGGAAAAGTTGAGCAAATAAAAATACAGGAGGGAATAGACCTTGCTTGTACTTAACGGAGTACGCATATGCAGGTCGAGGATATAATTATGAGAAGATTTGAGGGAGTCCCAAGGATAGGATTAAAGGATAAGGATACTAAAAAGGTTATAGCGGTATATCCCCAAAAGCCTGAAGGAACCGATGCTCAGATTGAAAAGAGCGTTAAGGACTGGTATTATACAACAAGCTGCTCGGCTGAGGATATTTTGACTAATGCATTTGTTGATAAGATATCAAAGGATGAGTTAAAAGAATTTGAAAATTCAATTGGGAAAGTTGAGTAAATGAATATAGTATTACTATGTAGTGCCACTGTTTTACTAATAAATTCAGTGGCATTTGCATAAAATAGCTATGCAGAAGTCGTTATAAGATACTTGATTAACTTTCGCACATAATAACTCTATCGGTGCGTTGGAGGTAAATTTGATAGCAAGTGGCTTGGTGCTTTTATTAATTCTTGTTATTGGTTTGTTTGCATTAATTTCAATGAAGGAAGAGGCGTTAACTATGTCAAAATTGAGAAACATATATTTATATCTAGTAAGCTTTGTTGCATTAATGATGATAATAATTGGATTGATATTTACAGTACAGAATATTACTGATGTTTTGTTTCCTACTAATTACTATTTTGAGGCAGCTCCTATTCAGAAGACTCCCTCTATGACAGAAGAAGAATTTAAGAAATATGAGGAAGAGCAGAAAATAAATGAGTATAATCAAAAAATGAATTATAAAAACCAATTAACAGATAGCAAAAAAAATGTAGCAAAGTCAATCGCTGTTGTAATAGTTGCATTACCCACTTTCTTTTATCACTGGAGAAAGATAGAGAAGGAGAAGAAAGAATACACTATAAAAGAAGAATAAAAACTATAATTTTGATGTACTAAAGACAAAGTATTTAATCGAAGAAAAATTTGTATCTAGTTGATATTATTCTTTTAAAAGTATTTTTACTATATTTATGATATCTTCGTCTATTACACGATAGCAAATCTCAAGTCCATTGCGTTCTCCATCAATAATTCCAGCAGCTTTTAGCTTGGCAAGATGTTGGGATACTGTGGACTGAGGAAGATTCATACACTCTTGAATCTTGGTAACATTACATCCGCCCTCGATAAGTCCATTCACAATACATAGTCTTTGTGGGTGAGCTAAGGCTTTAAGTTTTTCCGCTTTTTTTTCAAACATTTTTAAGTTTATCACAATTTTACCTCCATTATCAATACAACGTTATATTTCATAGAAAAAACTCATATCAATATATCAAAATAATAAGATATATCAATATAATTGTCAATGGTTTATACTTTCAGAATTCACAACAAATGCTCCCAAACTTATGCCATATACCTTCACGGTTTCACCATTTTTACACGCTACAATTGTATCTGTTCTCCAATCTGATTTAAACAAGCTATAAATATTTACTACAAGCCATCCAACCCAATAAGGATGATATTCCTGTAAAGCTTGCTACAATTTAAAAAAGATCTCTGAAAATAGAGATCTTTAAATGATTCAAATAAAGTTTTAAAAACAATTGGTAACTATCTTGTAACATAGAATGTAATATAATCACTATCAATTGAATCTCCATCGGAATCATAAGCTATAACTTTAAATTTATACTTACCTGCTGCTAATACCCTACTGGGAATATTATAATAATCACTTGATATTCTTGTAGATTTAAGATAATATGTTCCAGTTGTTAAATTTTGTAATGTAACTAAATAATAAGAAGTTGCAGAAAGATCGTTATCCCATGTAAATCTTATTTCATATTTAGTATTATTAATAGTATTTCCAGAACCAGGATATGTAATATTAACTCCTGAAGATGCACTTGCTGGTATTATTGAAAATACCGACATAACAATTGATAAAACTAACAATAATATAATACTTCTTTTTGCCTTCATAAAAGACCTCCTTATAAAATATGTAATATTTATTACCACCAATATTATATACAAAATATTACATAATTTCAATATAATTATATTTATTGTATAAGTTTGTATTGTTTCTGTACATTTATTTAGATTGAATTAGAAAAATGCTATGTGAAAAGTTTGAATGAATAAATTAAATAATTATATTTATAATAAATATAGATATTGAGTGATAAGGTTGAAGTAAACTATAAAATAGAAAGGAGGTGTCACGCTCATGCCATTTCTATCAAGGAAATGTAAATTTCTTTAATGTTTTTTGAGAGAATATTAGGCATGGGCAACAAATGGGCAAAAACAAAAAAAATAGAAATACTAAAAGCAAAGAGCAGGATGGAGCTTTCCCATCAAAGAATATAAAACATGACCCACAGGCAGAAAGCGCAAGAGCGGTGTTTGGAAAGGAAACAGAAAAAACAGATTGATAGCTATAAATGTTTCTGGTAGAAGTAGTTACGGAAATGAAGGAGTATTATATACTGCTACTGTATTTTTAGCCACTGAATATTCTGCGTAAGTAGCAGGAGTTATTCTTCGTATTGATACGGATATAAATGTGTTTAAAAGCTAATATGCTAGCAAAATTTTGTATAAAAGAGGTTAACAGTTTTTAATAATCTGTAACCTCTTTTATAATTTCTGTATTTTAATAATTCTTATATACTTTTTTAACGCAATGTCTACATTACCACTTAACAATATCTGTAAGCTTGTAATTTCCGGCATTGTCAGCTTTTAAGGTATAACACCAGCTAAATTTATTATTAACATAGTTTTTTCCAGAGTATTTAATTGCAATCTCTTCTAAAACATATGCTCTGTATTGTTTGTTTTCGTAGTCGTAATCAATTGCATAAATTTCATAATTAGTGAGCTTTTCTTTTGTATTTTTCTTATAGAGGTTTTGAACCAGCTTTTTTTGTGAATTGTATAAATTGCTCCCTTTTAGAAGACAGCCTTCAACTTTTGAAAATTTGTTGCTGTTTATAGCTTCAATAATATTTTTTTCATAAGAGTTTATAACATTTTCAATTGATTTAACATCGCTGGCCTTAATATCGTAGGATATTAAATTTATTTTTTTGCTAATTATCTTTTTATCGAAGGAATTCCAAAAGGCTCCCTTTGTATCAATGATGCTCGTTAATTGCCCGTATGGAATTTCAAATTCAATAAAGCCAGCAGCGAAGGAGGCAATTTCATAAGGAGCATAATATACTTTTATAGAGTCTTGGACAATAATAAAGGGCTGTTCTTGTGAAACGTTTACCTTGTCAACAAAGTAGCCAATTTGTCCAGATATATCACCAATCCTTTTATTTAAGGTAACTTGGTTATTTACAATAGAAGTAAGCTTCTCTGAATACTTGCTATTGGCTTTAAACAGATCTTTCAGCGTATAGAAAGCTCCAGTATTTGTATCAATATATAAATATTCTTTTGAAGGCATACCATGGGCAGCACCAATAGGATACCAATAACCTGATTTTTCAACAATAAGCAAATTCTTATTTTTCTGAATGCTATAGATAATAGAAATATCTTCATAGTATTCTTCGTCTGAGTACTTTGCATTGTCATCGGTGTTACTCTTTATTTCGACTGGATTACTTTCATATCCATCAAGGAAGACTTTCTTAAGCTTTTCATTAACTGTTTTCTGAATAACATTATCTTTCATACCTTTTATTTCAGGATATTCAATATATGTAAGGTAGTCTCTTCTGTACTTGAGCTTATTAACACTTATATTATTGCCTAGAGGTATTGTTTCATTTTTTTGCCATATGATATTACCATTCTTGTTAAAATATATTAAACCACCATCAACCTCGGCTTTTATAATATCTCCAAGGAATTCCATATGTCCAATACCTTTAAGCTGTGGAAGATTCTCTGCAATATTACCCTCTCTATCAATGAAAAGGGTAGTGGTATTCTTGTTTGCAATTGCATATTCACCGTCAAACTCTGAAATATTATTAAACTTGTAGTCTGTTAGAAGCTCACCTTTAATATTCATTAGCGCTTTAGGTGCATAGTAATTACTAAACAAGTTAAAGTTCTTTGCAACAGCATATAAACCCTTTCCAAGATATGTAACATAAGAATACTCTGGTTTTACAACGTATTCACCTTTTTTATTTATCAGGCCATAGCGCTGTCCATATTCTCCATGAGATATACTTGCTACAGCATACCCATCCTTGAAGGGTTCTGCTGATTTAAATTGTGGTTTTATAGCGACAGTCCCATTTAGGAGCTTATATCCGGCCATATTGCTTTTATCATCGTAATATAAAGTAAGTCCCTCAGATGAACGATAATAATTATAGCTCTTTAGAGTTTCTAGAACCTTACCTTTTTTATCTATGACAGAATATATACCAGCACTTACCTCAACTATAGCCTTTCTATTATTAAAAGGTTCCACACTGAGATATTTTGCGGGTATTACTATTTTACCTTTCAAATCCATAAAACCATAGCCCTTTTTTTGTGAATCATAAAAGCTAAATAGGCTGTCAGAATAATTATCAAGAGAATATTTGCTTTGTAAAACTACTTTACCTGTTTCATCAACAACAACTGAGGATGTTTTATCAGTTACTATTATAGCCAAACCATTTTTAAACTCAGGTGTATATGAGATAAATGGACCTGATACAACCTTACCTGATTTGTTAATAAAATAAACATCCCCGTAATCGCTTTGATACTTATTATTATTTTTGACAATTGCTATTCCTTTGTCATTAAATTCTGCTGCATAGTCATATGTGGGCTTAATAATAAATAGTCCCGTTTGATCTATGTAACCCCACTTGCTTCCAGCACTGGTTGCTTCCAAAGCTGGCAGGAGCGTTGTTTCTTCAGCTCCTGCATTAATATTAAAACTTGTAAAAAATATAACTAACAACAATAAAAAGGCAATGTTTTTTTTCATAAGTGCAGCTCTCCTTAAAATACGCACTCAACTTTCCGCACGATAGACTTTTTAATAAGCAAAAGTTGATACTTTATATATACAAGTATATATCAGCTGCGGAAAAAAGAGGTTACAATTTAGAAATACTTTTTTGCTTTCCATTATAACCAGCATCACCGTAAGGCTGAAGTTTTTCAAGCCATTTCTTTTCTAGCTGCTTTAATTCGTAATGCTTGTCAAAGAAACCATCTGTTTTTTCTTCTAGAACCTCCAATATTTCAAAGGAAAAGGCATCTTCACCGTAAAGATTCCAGTCCTCCTGCAATTGTTTGTTTCTGAAGCCATTGCTGCGAAGCATCATTTGTGTGCTTTTCATTGTCTTTAAATCTAAAGTAGAGCGAACCAGTACTTTTTGATTTTTTAAGTTTTTGATCTGGTATATGCCTGCTTCAATTTTAATTTCTTTATATTTTTGAATTAATTCTTTTCTATGATTCATCTCTCTATCCTCCGTAACATTTGTAGAGCTAATATTTTCTATGTCAGCAGCAGACTCTTCTTTGAGCCAATATTGACTACAATCTGGCTTTCTACTCATAAATCCGTATTCAATTAGATACCTTCTTATGGTCGCAAAATCTGGATAAATGGTCTTTAATATTTCATTAACCTGCTTTTCTGTATATATTTGCTTATGCTTAAAATGCTTAATTATCTGGCGCAGCACAACCAGCTTGCTTTTTTCCTTCATATCAAAGGTCTTAAGTGGGCCTTCAGGACCTTGAATAAAGTATTTTTGTATTATTTTTTCATTCTCATCCTCAGTAATTTTATATCGATCATCTAGCATTGTGGCTGTTTTATGTGGTGTTATAAGTTCAGAGGCTTGTTTTTCGGTTTTGTTATTTTCTTTTAGAAGCTCCATTAACACAAGAAAAATTTTGGCTTGGTGCTCTTTTTCTTTCAAGACAAAGCGATGATTTCTAATGGTAGAGCTGCTACCAATACCTAACTCCTGCTGAATCTCACTATCAGATTTACCTTGATAAAATAGCTTTATTAGATTATTCTGGTGCTCAGAAATACCAGTGATTTTCTTTTCTAAATTAATAAGATATTCAAATACTGAGTTGTGAGCAGCTTCTATATGAATACGCATATATTTTTCGGCTTCAAAATAACATCCTTGTTCTTGATAAATAATGCCCTTCTCAATTTTTTTGCCGCAAAGCAAACATACATACTGTTCAGCTTCTTCGATATAACCTTTTTTTATAGAAGCAATGGGGGCATTCCAAAATAATTCTGTAATTTTAGACATTGTGTACACATCCTTTACTAGTCAGTTAAATAAAACAAAATCAAATTATGTTTGTTTATATACGAACATAATACAACAATGTCTATTAAAGTGTCAATAGGATAATAAAAAACCAACTAATAGACTAAACTATATTAGTTGGTTTTTGGGTTTTGGCGATAGGCTATTGATAAGCTTGCCGACAGATAGAATTTTTGTGTGAGAAAGCTAAGTCAATTATTTTATGAACCTAAACTAGGGGTTTATATGCTATCAGCTTTGACCACATATCTCTTTCTTTTATAAAGAGTTCACTTATGCGTTTTTCAACCTTTTCTATTTCTGAAAATTTCTTGCGTAAACAGTAGTTAAAGAAAATATTCTTAACCAGCATCCACTTTTTAATCATTTCATCTGCCGATATAATAAGCTCATCAGAGAGCTCCTTGCTGATAAAACCGCTATTTTTTAGATTTTCAAAGAATATGATATTTCCCTTCATCCTGTTAGATATTTTTCCGAATTCATATGTATAGTGATGGACATTTGTAAGCTCGGTAAGAGGACGTTCTTCGTCTAAAGCATGTTTTCTTTCAATAAACTTATCCAATCTAAGTATCAACCTTTCGGCTTCTGCTTTAATTTTATCAAAATCTAAGACATAGGGCTTAAGATTACTATTTTTAAATGTAATAATTCTATAATCTTCAAAGTCTTGCTTGAACTCTGAATGAAAAGCCTGGATAACACTTTGTGTAGGTATTTTGCGTATTTCATAGCTTAAACTGACATCATCTTCAATGGCATAAAATACATCTTCTTCTTCATCAAATCCAATAATAAATGCAAAATGATTAGAATGTATTCTGTTATAATATGCACAGTCCTTATTCCAGTAGAATAAATCAACATACAAGGTTATATAGGGATTATTAATAATAATGTTCTTTAGTTCCGGAAGAAAATCTTCTTTATTGGAAAAATTATATCTGTTAAAAACAAAGATGTTGTCTCCAAAAAAATCATAGAATTCTTTGGTGTAATCTAGCCGGAAAGGGCAGAAATGATACTCGTAACTGTTTGAATAATTAAGAGGCACATAGCTGGGGTGTTCCTTTTGAAGAATTGAAATAAACATATTCGTAATGCAATTTCCCCAAAATTCATTGTAGGGAACTATTTCATTTATATGCTTCATAAAAATAACCTCCAAAATAAATTTATAACACTAATTGAAAAGAAATGTTAAAAACCAAGAGATGTAAAATAGTATAATTCTAAGAACATTATAATATCAAAAAATTACCTAAACAATACAATTTAGTATGCATTTATATTAATTTTGTTATTATTACTATAATGCCATAAAAGGACTTGTTTTGGAATTTAATGCATTGAATGTGTATGAAGTATTTAAATAGCAAACCATCTGAATAAAAACAGTAATATACTGTCAATAATTTAAATACAAATAAATAAGACGATTTTGGAGAAAATTTCTCCGAAACATTTACATTCTATGGAGGTATTGCTATAATGGACATACAAAGGGTTAAAGAGGTGAATGGTATGCTTTTACAATTTAAATTTAGAAACTTTCGCTCATTTGCTGATGAGGTAGTTTTAGATCTAACCGCAACAAATATTCAAGAAAATAGCAGTAGTCTTATTGAAAAAAATGGTGTAAAAGTTCTGCCTCTAGCTGCGGTTTTTGGGGCAAATGCAAGTGGCAAGTCAAATTTATTTTTGGCATTCAAAAGTATGAGAGAAGATGTAATTGGAAAGTATGATGACAAAAATTCGACTATTATACCATATATTTTTGATGAAAGAAATAATAATGAGCCTACTGAATATGAGGTTTGTATTAATATTGATGATAAGGAATATAGGTATGGGTTTGCTCGTAATCAGGTTAAGGTGTTTGAAGAATGGCTTTTTTGTAAAAACTTCGCTAAGAATACAAAGTCAAAGGAAAAGTTAATTTATTATAGAGACGGAAGTAAGATTACTCTTGGGCAGATAAATAAAACTGAAGCTAAGGAGTTGGAGTTTATAGGCTCTATGGTAACTGAAGAACAGCTTATAATGACAGCTATAGGTAAAAGGAAAAAGAGTACTTATACTTCGATTTTTAAAATGTTTGATCTCGGATTTTCAATTATTGATTTTTCTGATGAATTTGATGAGATTGTATTGAGAGAAGCATTTGCAGAACTTACATTTAAAAATGAAGATTATAAGAAATATACTGAAAATTTATTAAATAAAATTGATTCTTCCATTATCGGACTTTATATAAAAGAGGAAAAAGACAAAAACCTCAATGATGTGTTTAAATGGTACTCTGTTCACAAGGATTCTAAGGGAGAAAATATGTTGTTACCCATTGAAAGTGAATCAGGAGGTACAAGGAAAATACTGTCAATAGCATTTTATACAATGGCTGCACTCCTAATTGGGAATACTGTTGTTATTGATGAATTAGATTCAAAGATGCACCCATTGGTATTGAGGTATATAATTCAGATGTTCAGTAATCCAGAAATTAATGTAGGTCGGGGACAATTAATATTTTCATCACACAATCTTGTATGCTTAGACTCCTCTGATTTGAGAAGAGACGAAATTTGGTTCGTTGAAAAGGAAAACCAAAAATCAACACTTTTTTCTTTGTATGATTTCAAAACTACTGAGGAGTCAATTAGATCGGATTTGAACTTTAGCAAGCATTATCTAGCTGGTAGGTTTGGTGCAATACCATTTCAGGATTGAGGTGATTTAATGGCAGATCAGTTTTTTAAACGGCAACAAGCAGCTAGAAAAGAGAGAACCTCAAAGGAAATGAAGGAAAGGTCTGAAACGTGGCTAATTGTATGCGAGGGAACCGAAACAGAGCCAAACTATTTTGAAAGGCTTATTGAATATGCAAATTCAAAGTCTGATAAAAAGGTAAAGTACATTATAAAAGGTACAGGGCGTAACACTGAGACCCTTGTGGAATGTATAGATGACTTTTTTAACTTAACAGATAAATTAATTGGAAAAAGAAAAATTAAATATGGAAAAGTTTTTGCAGTATTTGACAAGGATTCCTTTAAAAAAGGGCAGTTCAATAATGCTATTTTTACTGCTGAAAGAAGGGGTTACATACCAATATGGTCAAATGAGTGTGTAGAGCTTTGGTTTCTGCTTCATTTTAATCTTTTGGAAAGTAATGTTACCAGACAAGAATATTTTAAGAAGTTAGGCAAAATATTAAATATAAAGTATAATAAAGCAGATAATCACTTTGACCTATTGAATTCAGAAGTCAATCTGAAAAATGCATATAAAAATGCTAAAAAATTGTATAGGGATAATTTAGACAAGCCTTCTTATGCGGAGAAAGCACCTTGTACAACTGTTTTTATGTTTATAGAAGAGCTTCAAAAGTATTTAGATATTAATTTATGTTAAAAAAGCAGTGTTATTGGAATATGAATTGCTTTAAATAAGGAGTATTCCAAACATACTAATTGCGGTCAAAATCATTACATATAAAAAGCCTACTCAATTTGGAAAAACAAATTGAAATAGGCTTTTAGAATGTCGGTTTTAGCACTATGAACCGTGGATGGTGAATGTGGAAAGGCGGCAAAGCTACTTCGAACGAATTATGATAGTTCCAAGCACTTACTAATTCTAGCAATTTTTTTGGCAACAAACCATTGATAATTCTACCGCACCAATAGATTTTTTATGTGCGAAGTTTGAATATAGTTGTTAAAAAAATCCAGCCAACCCAGCCAATAACACGATTACAGCGAATACCATCCTATAATATACAAAAACCTTCATAGGCTTCTTTTTCAAATATGAGATAAACTTATTTATTACGGCTAAAGCTACTATAAAAGAAACAACAAAACCAACAATAAGCGATGTTATTTCCAGTGGAGTGAGAGTAGCAAAACCGCCTATTTTAACTATCTTCAGGAAGCTCATGCCCACCATTACCGGTATTGCCAAAAAGAAGGAGAATTCCGCTGCCACAACAGTTGAAAGACCTGATACCCAACCTCCGATAATAGTTGAGGCTGAGCGAGACATGCCAGGAATTATTGCCAAACATTGAAATGCACCAACAATCAATGCTTGTTTAGGTGTAACGCTTAATTCCTGCTTTACAAGATTGTTGTTTCTGAATTTATTTTCTGCGTATAGCATCCATATAGCACCTAAAAATAGAGTAATTGCAACTGGTAAAGGTTTGAATAAGTATTTTTCTGCCATATCATCCAGTAATACTCCAAAAACTCCGCCAGGAATACAGGCAATAAAAATCATAAACCAAAATTTAAAACCAGATTTTGCATAACCAACCTTTTGGGGAAAGAAATTTATAAGTGTATCTTTAATCTTACTCCAATATAGAATAATAACAGCCAATATAGCACCGAGCTGAATAACATAAGTATACATTTCAACATAGTTTGAACTTATACTTTCAAAACCTAATAGATTCTCAAAAATTACTAGATGTCCAGTTGAAGATACCGGTAAAAATTCAGTAACACCTTCCACAATCCCCAGAATAATTGATTTTAATATAAACAATAAACTATCCATGCTAACCTCCACGCCGGATTACGGCACAAAAATTTGATAAAGAGCTTCGTGGAGGTACGCGTCTTTTGACTACTACTTCCACATACTATTAAGCTAATCACCTTTTTTAATATTCTAAAATAAGCATATTTCTTATAATACCATATATTACAATGATATTAAAAAAATTTTGACAGCGCAGCTATTGCGGATATATCCAAACTATTTTTACGTGTATAACCTGAGATTGTCTGAGTTATGGAAATATATATTGCTGCGTATAGATATGTTTCTAAGAAAAAATGTATAAAAATATGTTTAAATTTATAGTAGACACAAGTGCAGCACTACCTGTAAAATTAGATGTGACTAGCTCGAAAACCAACTTTGTACAAACATGGTGCATTTCGAGCTGCAAAAACTCCACAGGGGTTTTTAATATAATATTAAAAATTATAAACATAGGATGTGTAAATGTGAGACTTAGAAGAAAACCATGGGCCAGACCTGAATTGGCAGCTTGCCAGTTCTTTATTGCTGACCCGCCTAAATACAAGGGAAGATGGCAGCAGCTTTTTGATAATGATAATCCAATTCATTTAGAGCTTGGATGCGGAAAAGGTGTATTTATTTCACAGATGGGTGCAGCTAATCAGCAGATAAATTACATTGCAATAGATATAAAAAGTGAAGTTTTAGCTCTTGCAAGGCGCAAGATAGTACAGAAATATGGTGAGGCAGGTCATGCTTCAGTAAACAATATAAAACTTATGTCACAAAATATTGAACTGATTGATAATATGCTTGACAGCACTGATGTTATAGAACGAATATACATTAATTTTTGCAATCCATGGCCTAAAAGGGGATGTAACAAGAAAAGGCTTACCCATGGCAAGCAGCTTATAAAATATAAAATCTTCCTCAAGGATGGTGGAGAGATTTGGTTTAAAACTGATAATGATGAGCTCTTTCAACATTCAATAAAATATTTTGAAGAAAATGAGTTTATAATAAAGTATATAACTGAGGATTTACATGCAAGCGGGTTTGAGGGAAGTATTCCCACAGAGCATGAAATGATGTTTTCTGAGCAGGGAATACAAATTAAATTCCTTATAGCGGTGTTAAATAAATAAAAGCCCCTTGCCTCAGCAATGCAAAGAAAAAATAATCTTAACTACAAAGGAAGATGCATATGGGATTTTATGAGCAGATATCACAGTATTATGACTATATATTTCCAACAGGAGATGAGCAGGTTAGATTTATAAAAGAGGTTGCCGGAAGACCGCCTAAAACTATTTTGGATATTGCTTGTGGAACAGGAGGATATTCTCTTGAATTGGCAAAGCAGGGCTATGAGCTAACAGCAGCAGATTTAGACGATGAGATGGTACGACAGCTTGGGCTTAAAGCAGAGACAGCTGGAATACCCATTAAGTCAATACAGGCAAATATGTTGGATTTAGACAGTAAAATATCTGATAAATTTGATCTGGTTTTTTGTATTGGCAATTCTATTGTACATCTGCAAAATTTGGAACAAATAAAAAGCTTCATATGCAACACAAAAAATTTATTAAATAATGATGGGAGTCTCATTCTTCAAATAATTAACTTTGATAGGGTTCTATTAAAGGATATAAAAGTCTTGCCCACAATTACTGATGAAAGTATTGGACTGACCTTTGAGAGAAACTATAGCTATAATAAGCAGCAGCATACAATATATTTTAAGACAAATTTAACAGTTGATAAAAAATCCTTTGAGAATGAAATACCTCTGTATCCATTGCTAGAGGAAGAATTGCTGCAAGCAGTAACTGATGCTGGATTTAAAAAGGTCAAACTTTTTGGAGATTTTGCAGGCAATCCTTTTGATAAATATAATTCATTTATGCTAGTTTTGTGGGCTAGATAATATTTGTTACTCACAACAAGCCATTAGTAAACTTGAGCATTGCTCGACTTTTCATTAGAAAGTTGGATTAGAAATAGTTGCATGAATTAGCTGAGTGAAAAGAGCTTGCTGAATGAATACAAGGATTTTAGTTATGTGCGAAAGTTGACTTATAAATTAATAATGAAAGGAATACTATTGATATGAGTAGAATAGGTCAGGAAATAAACAAATTAAGGATACAAAAAGGCATGTCCCCAAAACAGCTTGCAAAGAAATTAGGCGTTTCTGAGGGGTTTGTTCTTGATATAGAAACAGGTAAGAAAATTGTTAGTGATGATATGATAGGTAGATTTTCAAAGGCATTAGATTTTGAACTTGGTCCAATTGGACTATTTGCATCAGATGATATTGCCCAGCCAAAGAGCGAGGATACAGGGAGAGGCTTGAATACAACTGGTATAAAGCCAAAAGCCACTGTAAATACTATTCAAAAAGTCGCTTCACAACAACCTATACAAGAAGTATGGGATGATGCTTTCGGCAATATTCTTAAAACTGTTCCTATATATGATTATAAAATGGATAGAATTGTAGACAAAAAGCTGTTACCAATCGAGAAAAATAAGGTTGAGGGCTTTGCAAAGGAAAAGGTTTTCTATCTGAACATAGAAGATAGTGATATGTCGGGTTTTAGAATTTATAAGGGAGATAGAGCTTTTTCAGTCTTGGTAAGTGAAATAGACAAAGACGGTATTTATTTTGTTGAGTACAATGGGTTAAGAGCTGTAAGGCAGGTCAAAAGGCTTCAAGCTGATAAACTCCTTCTTGTCTACAATAAGGGAAATCTAATAACTGAAACGATAGGTACAAAGGAAATAAAGGTATTAGCTAAATTGATAAAACTTGAGATTGAACTTTAGCTATTACACAAGTGGTTTTTGCCCGTGTGTGAGAGCTATGAAGAAGGGGGCATGGAGCTTATGCAGAAGATAGTTAAATCTCGTTCTAAAAATAGAGGCTTACCTCCTGGAAGCTTGGTTCATATTGGTGATAAAAAAAGAGATACTACATTGATATCTCTAATTGAATACAATGAGGAAATTTTTGAACAAAGAGAACTAAAGCTTGAGGATTTATCTGAATTGGATTATAATAGGGAAACTATTAAATGGATAAATGTTGAGGGACTACATCAGATTGATATTCTTGCTAAAATTGGTGAAGTATTTGACATACACCCTCTTGCTATGGAAGATATTCTAAATACCGATCACAGACCTAAAATAGAATACTATGACAAGTACATGTATGTTTCAGCTAAAATGCTATTTTATAATTCTAAGGATAATGAATTTAATATTGAACAGATAAGCTTTATATTGGGAAGCAATTACATTATTTCCTTTTCTGAAAGAGATATTGATGTGTTTGAGCCTGTTATAAAAAGATTGCAGCAGGGCTTGATTCGTGAGAGAAAGCTATGTGCAGATTATTTAATATACTGTTTATTGGACATAATTGTTGATGATTATTTTAATGTATTAGAGAATATTAGTGAGACAATTGAAGCGGCAGAGGACGAAATGGTTAATCATATAACTGATAAAACTCTAAGGACTATCAATAAGCTAAAGAGGCAGGTGCTATTTTTACACAAAGGTGTATGGCCTTTGAGGGATGTACTGTCTTCTCTCGGAAGAGGAGAAAGCCATTTGATAAAGGAAGCTACAGAAATATATATCAGAGATTTATATGAACATGTAGTACAGGTTATGGATACTACTGAAACACTTAGGGATATACTGTCTGGAATGATGGATGTATATCTTTCTAGCACAAGCAACAGGATGAATGAAATAATGAAGGTACTGACCATAATTTCAACTGTATTTATGCCGCTTTCTTTTATTGTAGGAGTATATGGAATGAACATTGAAAACATGCCTGAGTTAAGGTGGCAGTGGATGTATCCGGCTTTGTGGCTGGTTATGCTGTCTATATCAGGGGCTATGCTGTATTATTTTAAGAAAAAAAAGTGGTGGTAAAATCTTTATAGTTACCGAATGCTTATTCCAAAGTATTAAGACGCAAGAGTCTTTTGACATAGCATTATTATTCTAATTCACTCTGTGGAGTATCACTGGTTTTAATATTTGTTTTTTGCTTTTTACTTTGTATTTTTATTTTGATTTTAGCAGTAATTAAAGTAATAATAGGAATTACTAATTGAAAAGGAATGGCATAATAGGAGTAGTATTTACCAGCCCAATTAAACATGTCCATTGCACTGCTATAGACAATAGTGGACAAACACATCATAGTAAAGCCTAAGGGTGCAACAAGATACCTGTAATTATCAATACCAAGAATTTTTGACACTCCGATAGATGTGGCTAACAGACAGGCACTGATTCTAACAAAGGCTCCAAAAATAAATACTACTGTCACCACTATTTCTATTCTTTCAACAAAAAAGCCGACATCTATTACTTCAACTGCCAGTATTGCAGGAAACAAAATATCATTAATAGTGTTGGGACCCAAGACAATTATATTTCTCAACAAAACTGCCATAAGCAAAAGGCTTCCAACAAGTATACTGATTAAAAACACCTTAAAGGTTTTTTTATTATCCTGTAAGTTGTTAAAAAGCATTGTAAAAATTATTAACTCTAAAAATGGGAAAAACAAAAAAGCAAAGGAGGTTGATAGAACAGGGCCCATTCCGTCATACATTATTGGTTTTAGATTGCTGTAGTCGGCGTTGGTCAAGGATAGTGAAATAACAATTGCCAGTATAAAAATTATTAGTGGGGCTGTAAAGGAGGCCCAGCGACCCAAAACTTCAATTCCTGCTTTTGCCATCCATATACACAATAAGCCAACAAAAAATACCGTTACTATCTGAGGAGTTTCCGGAAATGAAGCAATATTGATGTATTCTGAATAATTACGAATTATTAATGAGCCCAAATGGAGTGCGTACCAAGCAAATAACAGGGAAATTATTCTACCTATAATATTTCCATATACTTCAATAAATACATCAAATAAATTCTTTCCAGGATAAGTTGTCAGCAGCTTTGAGTAGATATACAGCATTGGAATTGACACTGCTAATGTCAATATAATTGAGATCCATACGTCTTGCTTTGCTGTAATATTTGTTCCTACTATAACAAAACTGCCGATAAAAAACATTACAATAATATAAATACCCTGTCGGTTAGGAATTATCTCTTTATTCATATTAATATCCTCTACTTATCACTTGTATTATTTAGCAAAACAAAATGATATGGGACTTGTCACCACCTTATGTCGAATTTTCTTTTTATTAATGGCCCTTATTCCTTCAGTCTGAAAATTAATACAATTAGCTTATTGATTAATAAATGAGGGCTTGGTACATTAATGCCAAGGATATTACATATATCATTTATAAAGGAAAATGTGATAAGAACTAAATATGTCCAAAAAACTTTCCATTTTTTTTCGCGAAATATGGGAATTAATTCAATTATAATAAATAGAGAAAGAGTAACTGTACAAAGAAGCATAACTACTACCATTCTAACCAAACGCCCCCTTTTTATAAAGTTATTTAATATTACTAATTAAATAGTAACTATTAAAGCACACTGATAGATAAATCTATTTCAGACTTATTGCCTTCCTGATAAACGCACTGTTTCTTATTTTTATATATACTTTTACATTTGTTTCTAAATTTTTGAAGATACCATTTTTCCAATCACCTTCTATACTCTTCCAAACTTTAGGCAAATCTCCTTTTATCTTTGACCCAAACCCAAAAATATCTGCATTATATTCTAGTTGAGCTTTTTGTATTAAGTTTTCTACAGATGTTTTAACATCTTTCTCTGCACTTTTCTTTAACTTTTCGAAATTTTTGCCACTAATATAATCTGTTGAGGTTTGTAACTCTGCAATAGAGGCATCTACGTTTATATCAATATCCATAGTTAACTCATTATTATCGTAGCGGGGGTTGACCTTTGTTTTTGATTTGAATATTTCCAGTGATATCATGTCAGTGTTATCGTTGTTATCTATACCAAAGGTTATTAATCCGCCTTTGATTTCATTTCTAGCGAAAAGAAGAGCTTGAGACTCATCTAAATTTAAATATCCAATTAGCTTATCCTTTTTAAATATTGCAGTGGATGTAATTACTGTTGTTTTTTTACCAAGTATTTCTTTAAGTTCAACAGCAGGCAATACAGCATTTTCATTTTTTATACAATTTATAAGCTTGTATACTAAAACATTAGGAAACTTTCCTGAGGTATTTTGCTCATCAAGCATATTATGAATATTATCTGAACTTGCTTGTGATAAGAGCATTTCCTGCATCAATAGTTCTCTTGCTGTCTTTTCCTTTGATATCAGTATATTCATTTCAGTGCGTACTTCAGAATCTCTATACATGAAATCAAGTACAGGAATAAGTCCTTCTTTAGCGATTTCTTCGCTTACTACTGCAATATTTGCATGGGCCCAGTATAATTTTTTGCCTACAATATTTATAGCGTTTCTTACTGCATCAAATAAGGTTTTACCCTCGGACTCAATAAACCTTGTACCCTGTTTTGCCTCCTTACCCATCTCGAAATCTAATACCTCTACAGTAATCAGATATTTGTCTCCTGTCTTGTTTTTATCAATTGCAAGTCCTGATATGATTAAGGATTTTTCTATATCTTTATAATTCCAGCAGCCACAAAAATATATTGAATTAGTTATAATTAATACTGTCAATAATATAAATTTTACTGAGCTTATTGCTTTTTTCATTTCTTTTTGCCTCCAGAATTGTTTCTGACCAAATTGTTCGAAACAATTAATTTAGAACGGAATCTCAGAAAATTCCACGGTACTCTGACTATAGTGTCTTTCATATCATCAAGCTTAAAATTAGTTACGTTCAACATATACGGAACACTATAAGAACGCATCTGAAACAAATGTATTAAAAGACCTGTTATTCCAAATAGAAAACCAAAAAATCCAATAAAAGCTGAAAGAAGTAGCAATGTAGCTCTTAATGTTATAATAGCTCCCTTAAGCTTTGGTACTGTCAGTCCAGTAACAGCGGTTAAGGCTACAACGATTACTGCAGGGGCACTCACTATTCTTGCTTCAACAGCTGCTGAACCTAAAACTAAACCGCCTACTACACTTATTGCTGTACCTGAAAAGGAGGGCATACGTGTCCCCGTTTCTCTAAGTAATTCAAAGGCAAGCAAAAGGAATAGTATTTCTATAACAGTTGGAAAAGGCACACCTTGCCTTGCAGCTGCAATACTTTTAAGGAAGGATGTTGGTATTATTTCCTGATGGAAGGTAGTTAAAGCAACATATAATGCAGGGATACTTACTGTTATAATAAAGCTTAAAATTCTTAATATTCTATTTGCTGAAGCATAATAAAAATTCATATAATAATCTTCACTTGATTGAAAATATTCTATAAATACATAGGGTAACGTAAGGATGAAAGGAGTTCCATCCATAAATATGGCAATACGTCCTTCTAATAGTTTTCCGGCAACAATATCAGGTCTTTCAGTTCCTCCAATTGTTTTAAATGGCGAAAAGGGAAAATCTCTGATAAACTCTACAATAGTTCCTGAACCTGTGATTCCGTCAATGTCAATTTTATCAAGCCGTTTGTTAAGCTCATCAAGAATCCGTTTGTCTGCAATACCATCAATATAGCATATGCAAATTTTTGTCTTGGACTCTTTTCCAAGTACTCTCATTTTAAATTTTAGATTATTTGTTGCAAGCTTTCTTCTTAACATGGATAGATTCATAAGCAAGGATTCTGTAAAGCCTTCTCTAGAACCACGCATAACCCTTTCAGCTTCAGGCTCTGAAATTGCTCTAGTTTGCCAGCCTTTGGAATCAATACTTAATGCCTCATCAGCGCCTTCGGCTAGAAGAAGAGTATTTCCTCTTACTAAGGTGTCAATTATATCATTAACCTCTGTCACCTTTTTAACACTGTTTGACGATAATATACTATTCATGATAGTATCTATAAGGTTTGTTTTACTTTCAATTGTTTTACTTATTAGTATTGGCTTTAATATATTATCATTAAGCATTGAACTACTAATCATTCCATCAGTGAACAGAATGCAGCACTTAATATCCTTATTTTCCTCGTTTTCAAAGCGCCTAACAATAAGTGTATCATCATCTTTAAACAATTCTTTAATATTTGCAATATTGTCTTCTAAGGCTTTGCTAAGACTAAATGCCTTATCATCAATATTTTCTTTTTTGGATTTCTTAGTTGCAGAAAATTTATCTTTTAGTCTTTTAAACATATATTTATCTCCATAAGGTGAAAGTTAAAAGTTACTATTTAGCTACTTACTATAGACTATTAATTCAGTCTATAGGAGTTCAAACTTATCAATGGTTATTGCAAATTAATTGCTTGAATCTTAACTAATCATTAAAAAGTAGTATTTACAAATAAAGAAAATAAATACTTGTTTTTTTATTAACTCAACTTTCCCAGCTAAAATGCTGAGAATGAACAACGCTAGTTCCTAGCGCTTACTAATTCGAGCAACTATTTCGGCAACAAACCATTGATAAGTTTGAACACCGATAGATTTTCTGTATGGGAAAGTTGAGTTATTAAAATTAAATTCAATTAATTACAAAAGTCAAATCTAGAAACCTAGATTATCGTCTGCTATCATCGGATATTAATCTATAATAATTGACTCGATAATTTTGATTAGGAGATGTTTTTAATATATGGCTTTAAAATTACATAATTGTAAGTTTTAAATTTAGGTAGTTGTAATTTTCACTTCGTATAATTAATTGTATTAAGAGACAAAGCCTGTGGCCACTAGGAGCTCAAATTGATATAAACAAATACAAATCATAAATAATTTTTGTGCCTGATATCAGGCAAGGGAGGACATAATGGAAGTATTGCGAATTGAAAATTTAACAAAAAAGTATGGTAAAGGTCAGAATGAAGTAATTGCAGTTGATAACATAAGTTTCTCTGTGAAAAAAGGTGAATTTGTTGCCATTGTTGGACCCAGTGGATCGGGTAAAAGCACACTGCTGCATTTGTTGGGAGGAGTAGATAAGCCAACATCAGGAAAGGTATTTATAGACAATATGGATATTTACTCACTCAAAGAAAATGATCTTTCAATACTCAGGAGGAGAAAGGTAGGCTTTGTATTTCAGGCATATAATCTGATTCCAGTATTATCAGCTGAAGAGAACATACTAATGCCCCTTCTTTTAGACAACAGAAAGGAAGACAAGCAGTATATTGACGAGCTGTTGACAATACTTGATTTGAAGGATAGAAGAAGACATCTTCCTTCAGAATTATCAGGAGGCCAACAGCAACGTGTTTCCATTGGGAGGGCATTAGCGAACAAGCCGTCTATTATATTGGCAGATGAACCAACAGGGAATTTGGATACAAAGAATTCAAGAGAGGTTCTGGAACTGCTAAAATATTCAGCAAAAAAATATAATCAGACCTTGGTATTAATATCTCATGATATGAGCATTGCTGGTATGGCAGACAGGGTTATCAGTATAGTTGATGGCAGGATATCTTCTGACGAGGTGGTGAGATAAATGAAAAATTATTCAGCTCTTACCACGAAATATTTGAAGAAGCACCGTGGAAGAACAGTGCTTACTTTGATTGGGATAATTATAGCAATAGCCATGTTTACATGTATAGGAAGCATATACTACAGCGGTATTAACAGCGAGATAGAGAGAGCTAAGGAGGATAGCGGAAATTTCGAGGTGGTATTTTTTAATGCCAACAAAGAGAAAGTAAATATACTTTCTAGCAATGCAGAAATCAAAAATGGTGCTGCTGTTAAAGAGGAGGGTATGCTTCAAATAGATACCGATAGTCTTACAGAATCTCTCAGAAATATAGCTGTTAGAGCTTATGATGCTGAAGCCTTTAAGGATGTGTTCAGAGTAAAAATTACTGAAGGCAGACTACCTATTAGCAGTTCGGAAATTATTGTAGACAAGAAATTTTATGCTATATTAAAGGATAAGAAAATTGGAGATGTGCTATCTGGCCAGCTTAAACCAAAAGAAGGCTCTGCTAGAGAATGTAAGTACACAATTGTTGGTGCTTTTGAAAGCAAAGAAATAAAAAATTTGGCGATAAGCTATTTGGACATTGACACGACTGATGATTCAAACGACTATTACTATTTTACAAATCTAAAGCAGAAAAAGGGCAAGGTTGCTTTAGCTCAAGAGATAGCAAAAGCTAACAATGTAAAGCTGGATGCTAACCAAAAACTCTTGTACTTAATGGGAGAAGGGCCTGATAAAGAAAAAAATGACTCTATGGAAAGAGTATTTAGCCTGATATTAGCTTTTGTGGTGCTTTGTACAGTAGTAGTTATTTATAATGCTTTCAATATATCTGTAATGGAGCGCATTAAGCATTTTGGAATACTTAGAAGTATTGGTGCCACTAAGGCACAGGTAAGAAAGCTGGTATTTAAAGAGGCTGCTCTTATGAGTGCAATAGCTGTTCCAATTGGTATTTTAATAGGCTTCGCAGGAATAATGCTTACCTTTAATGTATTGATGGATGATTTTCTCGGAGCATTCGAAATTGGCTTTTATCCTCAGGTAATAATAGGCGCAGGGATATTAGGCGTTGCAACGGTATTTATTTCTGCATTTTTTCCGGCAAGAACTGCGTCAAAGGTTTCTCCTATTGATGCTATAAGGGGTACAATGGTTGTAAAGGGTGATAAAGTAAAGAGAAGAAGAGGACTATTAGCAAGATTGTTTTTTAAATTTGAAGGACAGGTGGCTTATAAAAACATAAAGAGAAGCAGGAAAAGATTTTATGTAACCTGTATCTCGCTAATGATATCTGTAATAATGTTTGTATTTTTCTCGAATTTTATTGATATATTTTTTAAAAGCAATAAAATAGCAACACAAAGTGTTAAAATTGAAGGCGCTTTTATTCAAAAGGAAGCTGGAAGCACTTTCTTAAAGGAAGAATTGGCAAAGGATATTACTAGCTTTGAAGGTGTAAAGGAAATATTTAAAACAAATAACTGCGAAATTCCATATTCCATAGACAAAAGTAAAATTAATGATAAGTTTGCTATATCTATTAAAAAGTTAAAAACAACAAAGGAATACAAGGACAAATACATTGTCAGTAGAACTCAGTTAGTGGGTTACGATGAGAATACCTTGAAGCTACTGGCAGCAGAAAATAAGTTAAAAGTTGACTATCAGAGCTTTAGCAAAAACAAGGAGGTTATTATTTTTCAAAAAGCAGGTGGTTTTGATGAAAACAATAAAAGATTTTATGATAACTTCACCAAATACAAGGTTGGTGATGAAATCAAGCTTTCTGTGGTAAATTCTGATTATCTAAATAAACCGGATGAAGAAAAAATGAAAAAAATTATAGACAGTGGTGAAGTTATTACCTTCAAAGTGGCAGGAATTGTTGATTATGAGATTATAAATAATACATTAATGTACGATAGCTATGGAATAATAATGTCTTCAGAAAACTATAAGGCATTGACGGGTACAGATGGTCTGTCTGTTATTGGAATGAACTTCAATTCGCCTGATTACTCCAATAAGTATTTTGAAAAATTTAATGTCCTTGCCGATGAAAATAAAGCTATTTATTTTGATGTATATAAATTGAAAAAGCAAAGTGATGATTTGCAGCTACAGATATCAGTTCTCATTTACGGCTTTATTGGGCTGATAATTCTGATATCAACTGTAAATATCATTAATACGGTAACTATAAACCTTTTGGTGAAAAAGAGAGAATATGCAACATTTAAAGCAATAGGCATGACAAAGTGGCAGTTCAAAAAGTTGGTACTGCTTGAAGGTGCATTATTTGGTATTATTGCATGTATAGTAGGGCTGCCTATATCATTTTTTCTTACTTATTATGGCATTGTAGCAAATAATCCATTGGGACATATAGGCTATAGTGCTGCTGTCTGGCCATATTTATCAGGTGGTATAGGCATAATTATAATAACCTTGCTGGCAGCACTTTTTCCACTAAGAAAGCTCAATGACATGAACATTGTGGAAGCTCTGAGGTTGGAGGAATAGTTGAAGAATAAAGAGAGTGCTGGTAATAACTCAAGGTTGAAGCCAGCACTTCAATTTTATTGTTAAATTTGGAATTGTTAAGATATCGCATAGTCTTTCCGATATATATTACATACTTATTGTATTATTAACTTAATGAGGGGTGTGCTAAAATGTTTAAGTTTAACAATCTCAAAATTACTTCCAAAATG
>JAEZIB010000018.1 GCA_023416275.1 Bacillota bacterium
CTTCATTGTCAGCATTCCTGTACCTTGGATCTTTTCAATTTGCAAGGTATTTCCCTCCTCATCCGGCATGTTGGATCAGTCCGACGCAACATCTACCTGCTGGCGCCTGACCAAATCAGCAAAAAAGCCGTTTTTTGAGCATAGCTCCTCGTAGCTGCCGTCCTCGACGATCTTGCCGCCCTCCAATACCAGGATTCTGTCGCACTGCTTGATTGTAGAAAGGCGGTGTGCGATGACGATGCGCGTACTTTTGATGGCGCCCAGCGCATCCGATACCTGCTTTTGCGTCAGATTGTCCAAGGCGCTGGTGGCCTCGTCCATCAGCAGCAGCTTGGGCTTTGGCGCAATGGCGCGGGCGATCATCAGCCGCTGCCGCTGTCCGCCCGATATGCCGCCGGATCCTTCGGACAGTACGGTGTGCATACCCATGGGCATGTTCCGGATATCTTCCTCCATACCAGATAACCGGGCTGCCTCCCACGCGTCGTCCATCGTCAGCCAGGGCGCGGAGATCGTGATGTTGGAATATATATCGCCGGTGAAAAGCCGACTGTTTTGCAACACTACGCCAATGTTGCGGCGCAGAGATTTCAATTCCAACGACTGGATATCTTTGTTGTCATAGTAGATCGCGCCGGCTTGGGGTTTTTCAAAACCTAGCAGCAGGCGCATAAGTGTAGATTTTCCACAGCCGGTCTTACCAACGATAGCGACGTATTGCCCTTTACGAATCTTTAAACTCACATCGTCTAGAATCAACGGTCCATTATCGTCGTAGCGAAAGGACACGTTATTCAGTTCAATGTTGCCCGATATACCGTCCAGAGAGAGTTTATTCTCGGTGGTTTCGGGAGCAGCCTCGAGGATTGGTTTGGTAGATTCGATGATTGGTGCGATGAATGAGAGAATGCCCGCAGCGCCGATCAGCCGTTGTATTGCACCATTTAAAAGGCCATAAGCGGCGCTGAAGGCCATGTACTGGGCAGGCGTAACGCCCGATTTTGCCGCACTCAGGTAGATGAACACCGTACCAGCCAGCACAAGCACTGTAGAAAGTGCGGTCTCAATCTTGAGAAAAAGCGGCGGGTTATATACGGATGATGCCTGTTTCCCATACAGCACCGCCCAATTTTTGAACGCACGCTTCTCGCTGCCGCAGAGCTTAATCTTCTGGATACCTGAAAACAATGAAAACACAATACCGCCCACCTTGCGTTGGGCTTCCATCTGCTTTCTTATCAGCCGAATACGAAGTACAATTGCTGCTCCGGCCATACACAACTGAACGGAAAGGATCAACGCAGAGGGTAGGATCAGCGCGGGGGTGAGCCCGGCGATCTGCCCGAGGTAGGCAAGGGAGAACAACGCGGGAAGGGCAACACCCAGCCCTGCTTCGCATACCAGCCCGCACAGCTCGTTCAGGTGGTGGATGCGTTCGGAGAGCTCGCCTGCGCTGTGGCCCATGAAAAAGCCGGTGGGTAGATTGATCACCCGACCGATTACCGCGCATTCCAGCGCCACGTCCATTTTCGTAAGGAACCGGGCCTTGATCAACGCTCGGCTGACGTCCAACAAGAAAAGTGAAACCGCCGTGCCCAGCAGGAGAAACGCTACTGACAGTACCAATTCGCTGTCTCCCACAGGCAGGATCTGATTGAATAGGATCTGGTTGACCAGCGGTGTCAACATACCCAGCAGCACACATAACAGCGATACACCCGCAATGCCCAGCCAGTCAAAAGAACTGAGTGAATAGAGCAGATGCCTTATCAAGTCCGCTGGGGTCAAAGGCCGCTGAGGGAGCGGCTTATAAAAACAGACGGCGTCTTTCAAAAATTCGTCTTGACTTTTGTGCGTTAACTTTTCATACCGTCCCGTTTGCCGGTTCATGCGGCGGTAGCCGCCCGAGGCCCGGGGAATCAGCGCGACGACTTCCCTGTCCCGTGTTTGGCACAGGAGCGGGCTGATTCCGTCTTTCCACCAAGTCCCCTCAAGCCGCACGCGCCTTTTGAGTATACCAGCAGGCCTAAGCGCGCACTCAATACGATCGTTGATGTCCAGGACCGAGTCCGGGATCGGGGCTGGTTTCAGATGAAAGAACGAGCATATCTCCTCTATTTCATCCTCGGCCTTCGGGCGCGCAGCAACGTGGCGCCTGCCAGTCAGGACAGCAGCCAGGCCAGCATAGGAATCCCTAAGAGCATCCCGGTCATTTTCCTGGCGCAGCCGCACCTGCTCGTCAAACCATCCCATGCGCTCCCTCCTAATCAGCGGTAATCAGCCGCGTATACAGGCCGCCATGCGCCATCAGCTGCTTGTGCGTTCCCCGTTCAGCCACCTTACCCTGGGCCATGACGATGATCTCATCGCAGTCCCGGATGGTGCTGAGCCTGTGGGCGACAACGACGCAGGTGACGCCCCTGGCCACGATGGACTTCACCACGTTATACTCGGTCCGGGCGTCCAGTGCGCTGGTGGCCTCATCCATGAGCACGATGGTCGGATCCTGGGCCAGTACGCGGGAAATTTCCATGCGTTGGCGCTGGCCGCCGGAAAAATTCTTTCCGCCTTCCGCCAGTTTATGTTCATAGCCGCCCATCCGTTTTACGATGTCGGCATGAATCTGTGCATCGCGCGCTGCCAGGATCATCTCGTAATCTTCGATGGACGAATCCCACATTTTGATATTGTTTGCAATCGTATCTTCAAAGAGAATAACATCCTGATCCACCACTGCCACTGAACCTGTAAAGACTTCACGCGGAATATCGGAAATGGGCACCCCGTCAAACAGAATCTCGCCGGACCAGGGCTTGTATAGGCCCGACAGCAGCTTGACCAGCGTGGACTTGCCG
>JAEZIB010000044.1 GCA_023416275.1 Bacillota bacterium
CTCCTGCTTGGGTCTTACCATTGTATATTTCGTATGAAGTAACTCCTACATTATCAGTAGAAGCAGTCCATTCCAGTTTTACCGAAGTGCTTGATTTGGATACGTATTTCAGGTTACTTGGCGCTGTTGGTGCTTCGATATCTGTTATATCTGTTGGCAAACCTGTTTTAACAGTTAAAGCATTGCTTGCTACAGACACATTTCCTGCTCCATCCTTTGCTTTGATTGTGTAGGTATAAGCCGTATCTGTTTCAAGGTCAGTTACTGTGTATGTATTCTTATCTGTTATTCCTACCAAGCTTGATCCATCATATATTTCATATAAAGTGACTTCTACATTATCGGTAGAAGCTGTCCATACCAGATTTACAGTTGTACTGGTGCTCGATGGTGATGTTAAGTTACCAGGAGCAGTAGGAGCTTCTTGGTCTACATCTGGGTTTGTTTTTATTGCTAAAGCATTGCTCGCAGAAGATACATTTCCTGCTGCATCCCTTGCTTTTACCGTAATTTTATAGTCGGTATTAGGAGTAAAACCATCTATTGTTATATCTGTATCTGTTACTGTCTCTATTTTATTGTCATCTATAAATATATCATACCCGACCACTCCAAAATTATCTGTTGATGCTGTCCAAGATATGCTTACACTTGTTGATGTTTTAGCTGTTAATACCAGATTTTCAGGCAGCGTAGGTGCCTGAGTATCATTGGTCACCGACAGTGTAACACATTTTATATCCTCACTCCATTCGCTTACACTTTTCGGGAAACGGCTACTGTTATCAAGTAAATATTTCTTCATCAATGCGATATCGATTGCATTAACAGTTCCATCCCCATTTACATCTCCCGCCCATAATTTTTCTTCACTCAGAGCTTCTTCAGGCGTAAGCAGGTATTTTTTCAGTAGCGCAAAATCAATTGCATTTACCAAGCCGTCACCATCTATATCTCCTATTACGCCATAACTTCCATAATCGTTGAATGCCCTTACTTTAATTGAATACTGGCGGTTCGGCTCTAAATCACTAAATATGTGATGGTTAGTATTAACGTTTTTAACACTCCCATCTAATGAAACATCATAGCCCTGTGCTCCTGCAACAGCATCCCACATGACTTCTATTGTAGTATCTGTAGCGGATACGGTCAAATTTCCAGGGACCGGAACGGCTGGTTCAGAATTAGTTAAAGCTGCCGCTTTACTTTCATCTATTGGAGTAATTAATTCAGATTCAATTTGTGATAAAGATAATTTTTCAGGAGTTGAAACAGTTGATTCTGATGTCGTAGTCTGTTCTTCTGATGGTTCTGTTTGATTGGGTGAAGCTATAGGATTTGCATAAGCCTGCTGCATTTTCAGTGGACCCAGCCCAATACTAAAGCTCTGAATTAGTAGCAGTACGGTTAACAACACCGCAATCTGTCTTTTTCCTACTATCATGATAAAATCTCCTCTATATTAATTTAGCTATTATTATCACACATATATGTAAATAATGTTAGACTCATATAGAATTTTACTATATGTATATTTTAATTTCAATATTTGTTGTTTTTTGGTTCATTACAGAAAGCGAAGTCTTATGACACCTTGCTATTGACCAAAATGAATTAAGATATATGTATTAAAAAATACCACTCAAATTTAAATAAACTTATTGAATATAATAAGTATAAATGTTAACATGATAATACGAGCATCGTAATTTATGACATACGAATATAATTATTTTATTTATAGAAGGAGAAAATATTTTGGAGGAAAATACACTAATCCATAGACTCTTGGATGTTTTCGAGTATAAAAGTGAATATCAGCACCAGACCTCAAATATACAGCCGCAAGATATGTATGTTTTAGAAAGGATATACTTTAATAAGAAAATGGTAGTCAAAGACATCTCAAAGCAGTATAACATTCCCCCATCTACTTTAACGGGCATTATTGATAGATTAGAAAAGAAATCGTTTATTGAGCGATTGAGAACGAACATTGACCGGAGAGCTATAGAACTGGTAACTACAGCAAAAGGCAAAGAAATTGTTGAACAGCATATTAGTGAGGATAAGGCATTTTCAAGTAATTTTTTTAATACCTTGGAACCTGAAAAAAAAGAAAAATTCAAGGAACTCCTTGAGGAATTATTAATTAAAATTAACAAAGAGTCCTTATTTACTACTACCAATAAATAAAGTACGGAGGTGTTAACCTTGACATTACTTGAAATGAATAACGTAACCTATGTTAATGACGGTAAAACTATTCTTAAAGATATATCTTTAAATATTGAGCAGAAGGATTTTATGTCAATTGTTGGCGCTTCGGGTAGTGGCAAAAGTACCCTGCTTAAACTCTGTAGCGACTTAATCAGTCCCACTAATGGGAGTATATTCTATAAAGGCAAAGAATTTAATGATTACAGCCCAATGGAGTTGAGGAAAAATATAGCATACTGTTTCCAAACGCCCTATCTTTTTGGAGATACAGTAATGAACAATATCAATTTCCCTTTTTCCATAAGGAATGTTAAGTTTGACAGCAATAAAGTAAGCCACCTGTTTTCTCTATTTCATATGACAACTGACTATTTACTCAAGGACGTAAGAAACCTTTCAGGAGGAGAAAAACAGAGGATAGCCCTAATCAGAAGTTTGATTTTTATGCCACAAATTCTGCTTTTAGATGAAATCACCTCTGCCCTTGACAATAATAATTCTAAAATTGTAGAAAATGTTATAGATTCATTAAATAAGGAAGGCATAACTGTATTATGGGTAACGCATAATCTCGAACAGAGTATGAAATATGCCAACAAATTATTAACTGTCGAGGCAGGCGAAATCAAATCATTGGAGGTAATAAGATGAGTGATTCAAATTCAATCGATATAACTTCTCTACTCATATCTTCTTCTCTCGTTTTAATAACACTTTTTTTCTCCTATTGGCAAAAACTCAAGCTTGAGAAGGAAATTATTATTGGTGTGGTAAGAGCTATTATTCAACTTATCATTGTAGGCTATATTTTAGAATATGTTTTCGGATTCGAAAGCCCTGTATTTACAACTGTTTTGCTTTTATTTATGCTATTCAATGCTGCATTTAATGCTGCCAAAAGAGGCAAAGCCATAAAAAACGGATTTATAATATCCTTTCTATCTATCACCATTGGCGCATTAGTGACTTTGATAATTCTTGTTCTGTCGAGGACAATAAAATATGAGTCCTATCAGATTATTCCTGTTAGTGGCATGATTATAAGTAATGCAATGGTTGCTTTGGGGTTATGTTATAAACAATTAATATCCGACTTTAAGAATAAACGAGAAGAAGTTGAAACAAAACTTTCATTAGGAGCAGATATATTGCCCTCCTCTATTGAAATCATTCGGGATTCAATAAAAACAGGCATGCTGCCAACAATTGACTCTGCCAAAACATTGGGAATTGTATCACTCCCAGGTATGATGACAGGTTTAATTCTTGCGGGAGCTCCACCTATGGAAGCAATAAAGTATCAGATTATGGTCACATTTATGTTGCTTTCCACAACCTCTATAGCATCATTTATTGCGTGTTATCTTTCGTATAGGAACTTCTTTAACAATAGAAAGCAATTAAACTTATTGAAATAAAATTTATAGAGAAATATTTAGGTCATCAATTTAGACCTAACATATAATTTTATAACGCGTATATGGTTTTTTAGTAATCCCCAAAAAGCACTTTAAGAAAAAACACTTTTGAAGTATAATAGTTAGTAAATTAGTTGTTTTATTGAGCACTATCTAAATTAAAAATCAGTATTTAATTAAAAATGTTTTTGAGACGAGAGGAGAGTATTAAGATGAGATTATCAGACGATACAGGATTTTTTGGTGAATACGGAGGGCGTTTTGTTCCTGACGATCTTGTTAAGGTATTAGATGAGGTAAAGCAAGCGTTTTACAAATTTAAAGATGATGCAGATTTTCAGAAGGAGCTTGATTACTATTTCAAGTATTATGTAGGAAGACCAAGCCCTTTATACTTTGCAGAAAGGCTGACTAAGCAGATTGGCGGAGCAAAGATTTATTTAAAAAGAGAAGATCTAAACCATATGGGCGCACATAAAATTAACAATACAATCGGGCAAGTCCTTCTTGCAAAACGCCTTGGAAAGAAGAGAATTATTGCAGAGACTGGTGCCGGACAACATGGTGTTGCTACTGCTGCAGCTTGTTCATTATTTGAAATGGAATGTATCGTCTACATGGGTGAAGAAGATACACGTAGACAGGCTTTAAATGTCTTTAGAATGGAGCTTTTAGGCGCTAAGGTTGTTCCTGTAAAAACTGGAACAAGAACACTAAAGGATGCGGTTGATGAAGCATTAAATGATCTTATAAAAAATTATGAGAATACATATTATATGTTAGGCTCAGCTGTTGGACCTGATCCATACCCAGAAATGGTTAAATATTTCCAATCAATCATCGGTACAGAGGTAAAGGAACAAATTATGGAGTTTGAAGGTCGTCTTCCTGATTACCTTGTTGCCTGTGTTGGTGGTGGTAGCAATTCAATAGGTTTATTTGCTCCTTTTTATAATGATAAAGAAGTTAAAATGGTTGGAGTAGAACCAGCTGGCAAAGGACTTGATACTCCTGACCATGCAGCTACGATATCCCTCGGAAGTCCCGGAGTTATACACGGCTTTAAATGCTATCTGCTCCAAGATAACCAAGGTGAACCACTTCCTGTATACTCAATTGCAGCAGGACTTGATTACCCTGGTGTTGGACCAGAACATTCTTTCTATAAGGATAGCGGAAGAGCAGAGTATGTTTCAGCGACTGACAAGGATGCAATAGATGCATTTCTTACACTTTCAAAGGTAGAAGCTATTATCCCTGCTATTGAAAGCTCACACGCTATATATTATGGTATGAAGCTTGCAGGCCAACTTGATAAGGATAAAATCATTGTTATAAACCTCTCTGGCAGGGGCGATAAAGATGTTGCAGAAATAGCAAGTATTCTAGGCAAATAATTATATAAATGAATTAGTAAAAGACACCTTGTTTTATCAATTCATAAGTCAATTACGGTTAAATGCATAAGTTGATTTTAACCGTAATTGACTTTATAATAAACATTCCACTCTTCCACTTCTATAGCAGTTTCGTTTACAAAATTCCATTTATTAAGCACACTCTTCACCTCATGTAAGTATGCAAGATAAGTAATTGTATCCTAACTTTTTACGGAGTTGGTTGAATTATATTCTCTTCAAACAAAGTTTCAAACGTATTCATGGCTCCTCCATGTTCTATAATTTTACCATCTGCTATTTTATCAATATCAACACCATTAAATGTTAATCTTTTACCAGTAGGTTTCATGCCTAACCACTCGCCTTTGTGTGTACCTTCAGCTATAAACTCAGAAATAACATAGTCACCATCACAATACTGGCGGATAATAGTCATCTTTAAATCCGGATAAGTTTTTCTTACATCAATTAAGTGCTGCTTCATTCCATCTATTCCTACCGGAATAATTTTTTCACCTATTCTTATTGTACAATCATTTGCAATATATGTAGGAACCTCATCAATCAGGTTATTTGAAGTAACATTTTCATAGAAATATTTGATTTTTTCTTTAATATCCATAAGGCATGCTCCTTAATAATATTATTTATAGATGCAATTTTACCATAAATAAACTTAAATTGGGAGTAATTAGTAATTATTTAACAAAAAGAAATTATAACTTATGAATGTTAATTAATCATAAATTGCAACTATTTTGTATATTTATACATTAATTTAAATAGATTATTTACTTGTTATTTATAACATTATAGAATATTCACAAACTTATAAATACTGCGTTTTACTACAATTATTATTATTAAAAATAACTATCTGTATATTACTTCTTATAAGTATTATTTTTTACCTTCTTCTACACCATACTCACTACAACCAAACCATGGAATCATCTTAACTCCGTAGGGCTCAATGTATTAAAATGGAAAGCGGAAGTTACGAAATGATGTAAAATTATACACTATTTATGTAACTCCCGCTTATGTCTGGAAAACATGGTGTTTATGTATTTTGTTAATGTATAAACATTATATATGATATTCTCTTTATCGCTTTTTCCTTCCAATATCCCGAATAGCTTTTTTTCTTTTTATAGAATCTTTATTTGAAATTACTTCTGATGTTGACTTTGTGTTGGAGTTTTCCTGATCCGAGCCAAATAAAAGCCTTATAACCTCATCAGCATATTTCTGTGCCCCCTTGGTATTAGGATGGCCAGCTGAAGCCCTGATGCCCTTGAGTTCATTTATACAGTCAAAGTTTGCAGCTTCAACAGCTTTTTTTCTTGCAGCAGCAACTGTTGGGTCATCTTGGGGAGTTAGATCTTTGTTAATCCCATAAATCCAAGGGTCTGAAGCAAACACTGAATTATTTTCTGTAAATGGTGGTATTGCAAGATATACTGGGCCATGTCCAGGTATTTGATTTACCTCGTCTACAGCTTTACTCAAACACTCTTTAGAATAATCTGAAAAGGTCTTACAATTTTTGATTATAGAATTGATTGCAATACTGTCTAAAGCCAATGCAACGATACCGCCATTTATGCCAGCGGAGCACACTCCTAATGCTAATAGCAGACCGTCAAGAACATCTGTATCTGACTTGTTGCTTACAATCTGATAATATCCTGTAACAACAATTATAGCATTTATATACCTTGAGGTGATATCTTTTAAAAGCTGACGCATATCTTCATAACAATGTTTTCTTGTAACAGCTTTCAAATCTCCTATTGATGTAGCTGGATTTAATATGGTCATTACACTCACATCGTTGATTCCGCCATCCATCAATATGAAGTCAACAGTTTCAGGTTTTTCTGTATCCATAAAGCATTGCGTAATTATGGTAGGATAACTACAAGGAACTTCTCCGTAGTACGAGTTACCGCCATCCTGCACTCCCACACCGATTATTGCTCCAGAGTGAGCACGAACATCTTCTGAAGTCTTGTATACTCCGATATTACCATGCTTTTGCTTGATTGCCTTTTCTACCAGTGAATGGATTTTATCACTCTCTCTTAATCCTTGCCCCCACATAATGGAGTCTCCCAAGACCATCATCCTGAATGTATCAAGTGTGACTTCAATTTCATTGGAGGTAGTTCCGTCTTCATGGACAATTTTTATACCTACAATTTCACCACTGGCTTTTGGAGTAACAATCTCTGGACGAATCAGATTAAATCTTATGTTTTTAGAATCAATAAAAGTAATATCACACATAGGTATATTATTAACCATTACTTTAGATTTTTTGTTAAAACCACTTCCGATAATATTTACTTCTTTTCCTGGCATAAATCTTCTATTAGCAAGGAATTCTGGGGAAGAAATAGATTCTATTGCTGGTAATATCTTTAGAAAAACCTTATTGGATAATGTGCCATCCTTACGCTGCACATATAAATCCATGAGCCCTCCTTCATGTTTAGGAACTGTGAACTGAAGGGTGTTGCTATTTATATACGAAGCAGCATATATTATTCCGCCAAGCATAATTTTATCAGTTTTCTCAAATCTGCAACCAGACACTGTAAGAATTTCTCCAGCTTTGACATCATACTTGCTAAGTGTTGCTATTGCTGGCTCCAGTAAAATTGCTTCGATGTCTTCTTTGGTGATTGCAAAGCATACGCTGTCTAACTGGTCACCCCTTTGCCCGTTAGCACCTGGTTTACCGTTAGTTCCATCACGCCCATCGGAGCCAGCTAACCTATCTTCCTTACCTGTGTGTTTGCCCAAAGGACCTCCAAAGCCTCTTATCCCTTTTTTACCAGGCTGGCCAGGTTCGCCGCCTATTCCACCTGTTGTATTAAAAGAAAAGTTTTTCAAAAATTCCTGAACAACACTAACTGGTGCATATAGAAGAACTTGTCCTCCCCTTCCACCAGTACCGCCATCCCCACCTTTACCGCCATTTCCACCGTTTCCGCCATGCCCGCCGCAACCGGGACCGCTTTTTGTAATGCCCCAAAAATCGTATTCTTCAGGCTTACCTGGAGCACCATTTTGACCATTTTGTCCATCCTGAGCAGGACCGCCTTTGCCACCTTCTATGCCACATAACTCGAATTGTGGATTACCAATAAATTCAAGGGTCCATATCTCTATAGAAGGCGCGGGTTCTGGAATATATCCAGTAAGACCGTCCAAACCGTTTGCACCGTTTGCACCCCTTCCATCAGTCTGTTTTTCATTGATCCAGCCTAGCGGTTCTAAATCAGGCATATTCGGAAGTTTTTTTATATTCCCTGGATATTCTGGCACAGAAGGGTCTTTTCCTTCCCATGTAAACTTTACGTTGGTGCCTACAACAATTTTATTGGCGATAATAACAAGGTTTTTAACTGAAGATTTTAAAATAATATTGGAGTTATTAGCTATGTGAATTTCTTTTGCATATATATAGCTTTTATCTAAAAATGTTTCAGAAGAAAACATTAGTGCATCTCCCTGGCTTATGTCATGCCTTCCGAGAGTCCGTGCAGTTCCAGATAATTTATGCAGCTCAACGTTTCTACCCTTTCGAAACGCAATACGCACTTTGCTAAAAGCAGTATCTCCACTATAAAGCTGTTTAACCCTTGGAGATGTTATGCCGTTTTGTGGGACTACGTTACCGCCAATTGTCATTGGTCCTAAATCAGAGAGATTGTCTGCATTTATTGCCTTCAAAAAAGAAAGGTGGTTTTTTAACCTATTCAAATGGGCTGTTTTTTCAGCGCCTTCCAATGATCTATTCAAAACAGAGTTTACAGGATAGCCTTCACCAGACGTAACTGTAACGTCTGTAAATGTTGTGTATACAGAGTTGGCAGGAGGTTGAATGCTTATTGTACTATCAGTTGTATACTGAGGAGTTGCTACTTCTTCAATCTCAATAGTAAATGTTTCCCATACATCTACTATACTACGATTAGCCACAACTTCCCGTCCACCGCCTCCTTCAGCACATATGTATTGCCCATTGCTGCACTTAAGAGAAACCAAATCTCCTGTTTTAATTATCCCACTGCCGTTTCTTTTCTCAATCACAAATCTCTCCCAACTTAATGGAGTGTCCTTTGTGGCTATAACCTCGCGTCCTCCGCCTCCTTCAGCACATATGTATTTGCCGTTGTATGCTGTCATGTATATTGCATCACCGCTTAAAAGACCTCCTCCGTTCTCATCAGACAGAGTAAAACTTTCCCATATATCTGCGTTATTTCTATTTGCTACAAGTTCTCGGCCACCACCGCCTTCCGCACAAAGATACTGTCCATTGTGAGCTTTTAAATGAATTTTTAGCATAAATATCCATCCCCTTTCATAATTAACTTAATATTAAATCAGTAACAAAAGCCATAGTATCTGCCTGGCTCAACCTAAACAAGCCTTTCAAAAATCAATAAGCCACTACAATATGATAACGAATTTAAAACAGTAGATATTAAAACAGACTTTTTAGCTTTAAATCCACATAATAAATGAATAATATATGCTTCAATAATAACAACAATAATTTCCAAAATCATTATGGATAACTTGTACCAAAAGCCTCCCAAAATGTGTCCAACACCTAATGCTATTAGGTTTACTGCAGGATTAGTTAGCAGATTGCATAGAAAAACATAGTACACAAACCGCTTTGATTTAAAGATTAAAAACATGCTTGTGCACTCAATAAATTCTGTTAAAATGAAAGCTAATAAAAAGTAACTCAAAATCATATTTTTGGGTCTTGCTGCTTTTGGTTTTGTTTTTGAATTGCAGAATTCTTTTTCGATGCCCTTTTAATCAGTATCCCAGCTACTACTATTGCAGCCACGACTCCAACAATTATAGTAATTCGCAGAATAAGAGTACCTGTTGTAGCTGGTGGGCTAAAAGGCACCGCCACATCACAAAGACTATTTTGATAATTGATTAATTGATTCATTAATATATCCTCTCCTTTTTGGGTTTTCTATTGAAATAAAAATACAAATTAACGAAACCAGTATAAGTAGCGGTAGTACTATTTTTATCAAGTTTTCTGGCAATGTAAATAAAAATATTGGTATATTGCCAATTAACAATGCAAGGGTTGTCAATCCAAACGCAAAGCCTGGCTGGTTTTTAAGCTGTGAAGCTATCCCCCAAAGGGTTATTGACATGGTAATGTTAAACAGAACAAGACCAATTGAACATAATACTATATTGCTGTTGAAGCAGCATAATAACGGGATTGACACTAATAATGATAAAACGCCCACATTTCTTGCTCCGAAATAATCTGCAAGTATGCCTCCACCAAATTTACCTATAAAAGCACAAATGCTTGGCAAAATAAATAAGAAAGTATTTGTTTTCCATAAAATTGGTACTTGAAAGCCAACATAGGAACGCACAATTATTGAAATAAAGCATAAACAAATAATAACATCTGCACTAGTAACAACAGGTTTTGATACATTTAGCTTATCAAAATTGGGTATCACAGTGTTTTTATCAGTAAAGCAATAAAAGCGAATTGCATAACTACATACTAATAAAAGTATTACAATTATCCAAAATGGAACTCCAATCCTTCCAGCAATAGTCCCCAGTGCTACACCAATGGCTCCTGATGAAACAAAAATTCCGCATCTGGCCATTCTCCCGTCTGAATATACCAAAGAATTTATCCCACCGCCAATATGAAAACTAGCGTTCCCCACTGCACACAAAAATAGAGCCAGCCACGGAGAAAAACCTAGTAAAACTCCAGCACAAACAAGTAAACATCCCACAAAAGCAATTTTAGAGTGCTCTACAGCATATGTATCAACAAAATATCCAATAAACATTTGTAATCCAAAGGCTAGAATATTATATAGTAAGAAGCCTAATGATATAGTCAAAGAATCTTCAATTTGTTTACTGAATGTACCCATTAAAACATAAAAACATGAAAAATCTACTACCATATGAGATATGGTGTAAACAGTTAATGACGTTTTGTTTTTCATAAAGGACCTCGTTTTATAATTCAATTACTATTTCCTCAGCACCACCAACTAAGGTGTTAATCCTAATTTCCTTTTCTAATATATATCGCTTGTTGTAAAATACATCTGCATATTCTAATACTTTTTTCATTTGAGCTGTGTCAAAAAAAGCACCAATAGCAGCAGAAATAATAGGAACAGCTCTTTGAATTGTTTTTTGAGTTAATATCTTACCGATTTGTTCAAAGATATCCTTAAATATGGTTTTTTCTAATCCTTTTTCCCCAACCTTTTCAAGTGCTTTTTTAGCTGATTTATTTGCCATCGCTCTCATTTGAACAATTAGAAGCTCTACCCCTCCACGAGAAGCCATATCCGACCATGTCTTTTTTGCTGTTTGTTTTATAGCGGTTGCCTTACTCATTAGCATTATCTTTCCTATTAAACCAGTCACTGCATTAGCATCACTATTCCCTGGATTTAATGCATTCATAAATACTTCGCCTGCAATTACTAGCTCAGTAGCATCATTCTTTACATCATATCCATAAAACATAGCAATTGACTGTACTGCACGATAATACAAAAATGTACTTAGAACTAAATTAAATGGTATCCCTGCAAAACCAATTGCACCTGTCAAACCACCTTCAACAAATGCGAGACTTAAATCTCGATTCTTATATAAATTAACTAATTTAGCCAAATCATAACTTCGTGCAAAGCAAACCTCACTTAACTGAGATACTTCATTGTCAAGCACAATATCATTTACCTTATTAAGAATTGCTTTTTCGCTAATTGAGAACTTAGAAGCCTGTTCTTCAACTATTTTAAAGCCATCGGCAACTACTTTCATTGCTTGTAAATACAATTCTTTTTCTGAGATTGATTCTTTAACACTATTTCCAATGTTTTTTACCTTATCAGGTACAATTTCGGACACTTTTGTACCCAATTTAGCCAATTTACTAGGTTCAATCATTTTATTGTATCGTTCTGTTAATGCATCTAATGAATTTTCTTCTTGAATATCAATTATAGGACTTGGTGGTATATACTGCTTATTTCCAGCCATTTTGTTTTCCTCCTGATGTTGTTTTTATGGAATTTTACAAATGTTATTTATCAGATTCATTCTTTTATATTAGAATGTATTTGTTTGTTTGTGATTTGTGTACTTAAAGATATCCTTTATCTACTTTCATTTATTCATTCCGCATTATCTCAAATTGTTTAACTAGCGTATTTTTCTTTTTAAATCTTTTATTTATAAATCCCAAAAAAAATGATATAATAATAAGTAAAATTCAGTACTATTACCCTAGTAAAATAAAAGTATGTTATCTATTAAATTAAGTTATTTTGCTGGTATTTCCTCTTAAATGTAAAGGAAGCATTTTATTGATTTCTTCTGGAGTAAAGAACTGTTCTTCCTCTAATTTAAGAGCAATTTGTGCATCAGAATAGCTCTTTCTATTAGTTTTAGGTGCTACTTTATAAATTTCGAATACACATGATTGTAATTCGTTTCTTTTTTTCATTATTTCTGCATCGCTTAAAATAAAAAAATCTGTTAGTAATGATATATAGTTTTCTCGTACCATCCATAAGTTGTCTGCGACGGAGCGATGTTGTTTGATTTCTCCAAGTAAGTTGAAGTCTTTAAAGAAAAGATTAAGAGCTAATAATGCAGTAGAAAATAGTCCTCCAACGCAAGTAAATACAATTTTATTTGTTATTATTGAGCCCAAAAACCCTCCGGTAGAAATGGCAGAAAGAATAATCTGCATATACTTTATTATTGTATTCTTTTTAACGAGATGGTTTATCATTTTAAGATGAGTAGTATATGTATAAACTACTCTGCCATATGCTTCTCTAAGTTGTACCCATAAACAATCTCTATAATCTGAATTCTTCTCCATAAATATCTCTCCATTTTATTTTGCAATTAGATAACTTCTCTTATGTCATGGCTTTTTTGTCGTAAATCAGTAAAATAGTTGAGACTTAGGCTTACTACTATAATCACTCAGCAATATACCGTAAAACTTTTTCCAAACAATCTAGACTACTACTTATATCTACATTTTGACCGCTCCCCGGAGCAGTCAATGACAAACAAAATACCGACCAAAACAATTTATTTTGCTGAAAGTAATCAAGCAAAGCTTGTTCATATTTGTAGTATGTTGATGAAGTAGATTCACCATCTGTTATCCAATGCCAGTCTCTAATTGCATTATAAACGAAGCTGTCTATCACAATTCCTGATAGATGATAACTTCCAAAATAATCATCTCTAACTCTTCGTACATGCTTACATGTATCATAAAACAAGCCGTTACTGTCAATGTTCTTCTGCTTCATAGCTTTTTGTTCGGCTTTTGGATTGGTAGAACGCCAATTACCACTCATATTTGTATCTGGATATCTATATGTACCATTGCAATTTCCGAACAAATCTACATTCTTGAACGCAGGGAGTATTTCAAACTGCATATTGTCGCTGAAATCAATTTTAACTACCTGCCCATCAGCCTTGATATGGCTTCGAGGATATACTCTTTGTATAGCACTCCGAACTGCCTGTAATAGACGTGATTGCCCATTGCCTCTTGCTGAATTATAATGATTATACTCGTTTTCCGGTAGCTCAACAAGTATATCAATATCGCTCGTGTCAACAGCTGTTCCACGTCCATAAGAGCCAACATAGAGGCTGTTATTTATTTCACTTTGGCTATTCCAAAACTCCTGATTAATTGCCCTTGTCACAGTTCTATAACGCGTTGATATTATGCTTCTAATATCACTTGTAATAATCTCACCATTTCTTAATACTGGTATACTCATTGTATTTTAACTCCAATCTGGAATTTATATAGTAAATATATTTTATATACTTTGGTAAGCGTACGAATATTAATTCATCCAATAAATATTTTACCATAAATCAATAATAAGTGGTAAATATATTTAAATATCTAAAAATTTAGCATATATAATACAGTGATATTTTACATATTATTAACTTAAAATCCTAAATTACAACTATATATAATCCTATACTTTTCCTTTCATTTAACACTTCTATATGACAAAAAATCCACACACCAATAGCCTTACAAACCAATAGTGTGCAGCTTTTTCATCTAATCCTATTAATACGTTAATACGAAATCAGCTTTTCCAAATTAAATTGAAGATACTCAATATTGTCAATGTGTTGTTTCGTAAACAAACATTGAGAATATTGAGCACCACTATTAAGCATTTAAGGCTTTAGTTCTTAGTTTTTAGTCTTTATGTCTTATTATTTAAGGTTTTAGCCTTTAAGCTTTTAAGTCATTCCTACCTCACATAAGGCAACTTATCATACACCCCTAACAAATACCCCTTGAGAATTGCTAAATCAATAGCATTAATTTCACTATCTCTATTCAAATCTCCAACATACATTGCATCTTTTACTTCAAAGCCTTCTCGCATACCCAGCAAGTATTGTTTTAATACTGCAAAATCAATAGAGTCAACTGCTTTGTCACCATTATAATCACCTATTACTTCATCATTAATGGGTTCATCTATAATTGTCGCTTTAGCCGTTATGCTTGATACTACTTTTCCATCAGCAAATGGTGAACCAAAGTTTGGTGTGCCATCGCTGTTCCAGAACAATTTCTGAACACGAGTATGTCTGCCAGCATCATATAGAGGTTCATAGCTGCCACTTATATACTTTTCTTCTTGACGAGCATGGTATACAAGAATATCCTCGCTGCCATCCTCGGACACAGTAAAGGTATTATGTCCTGGTCCATACTGGCCTGCTTCGTCACTGAAGGTCATTACAGGATATGGTGTTTTTACCCATGAATTAGGATTTAGTAAATCGCTGGTATCTGAGGCTGTAAGTAATCCTAAGCAGTATAGAGCATCTGTACCGCTTGCAGAATATGCAACAAATATTTTTCCGTTTCTCTTAATTACGCTTGGACCCTCGTTTACCTTGTAAGCATGTAATTCCCAATCGTAGGTTGCTTGTGCAATTTTAACAGCATTAGTTTCAATAGTGTATGGGTCTTTCATTCTTGCAATATATAAGTTTGAATTTGGGTCATTCTGCGCCCATATCATATACATTTTTCCGTTATGCTCAAAAACAGTTTCATCCAGAGAAAAGCCAGTAAAAGCCATGTCTGAAGAATTAGTTTTCTTAACAAGACCCTTGTCCTGCCAGTTTCCCTTTACCATTGGATCTAGATTTCCTGGGCACATCAATACATGTGGACGTATTTGCCAAACATCAGTGGTGGAAATGGTTGTAGTATAGTAAATATACCAGTTGCCATTAATAAAGTGTATCTCTGGCGCCCAAACATGTGGGCTTTTATTTCCACCAAGAGGAGCCTTTGTATATATTACCTTTTCCTCGGCAGTGGCAAGACCCTGAATAGTTGCTGCTTTCCTCAGAATGATTCGGTCATATTGGTACATGCCTATATTGTTGTGTCCATTTGAACCATCTGTATAGGAGGCAGTAAAATAATAATTGCCATCTGTATGCTTGTATATACAAGGGTCGGCTCTATTTAATACAAGCGGGTTTTTATACTCATTATCGTATAATGTTCCTTGTAAGGTTATTGTTCCTGTGCTGGAATCGGCAGCTTTATTAACGTCATCCCAGGTTACATTGCTAGTTCCAGTTGTGCCATTGCTGTAAGTTACTTTTACTTTTGAAGGCAATTCAGGTATTTGACCAGCCTCTCTTGTAATAACTACATCCTCAGCACTTGTAATTGTTACTGGCTCATTTGGTATTCCAAATTCTTTTGCAATTTCTGTTTCAGTTAATGCACGGTTGTATATCTTTACATTGTCAAAATAGCCTTTAAAGTATGGATCTGAATAGAAGGATTTACCTAAATAAGCCAGTAGCCCTGTACCTAAATCTGACATAGATATTGACACATTATTGTTTCTTCCAAGCATTAAACCATCCTTATAAATTGCCATACTTGTAGGTGTTATTACCAACTTGATATTCATCCACTTATTTGCTGTTGCTGCTGTTGTGGCTTTAACCTCCTGCTCATTTTGGTAGGAGGTTGTTGTTATAGCATTTCTGCTTTCAGTATCACGAGTTCTAAGGAACATGTATTTATTTGTATCTTTTCCTACTGTAAAGGTAAAGAAATTATCTGATACTGTTATTGGCTTGATATCCATTGAAATAGTTACCGTGTCCCTGCCATCAAAGAAACCCTGCGGGAATGCGGCAAAGGTATTTGACGTTCCATCAAGATATAACACTTGAGAATTCTTTTCAGAGTCTCTTACATAAGTTGCGCTTCCATTTAATGTACCAGTACGGTTATTTCCTGATGTATCAGCAATTGCGTTTCCTGACTTTGTTTCGTCAAATTTATATTCGAGTACTGGCTTTTGCTGTGGTTCCTCAACAGGATTTGTAGGTATGCCTCCCCATTTCGCCATGACAGCGTTGTATTCGGCCTGTGTTATTTGCATTACTGTACCATGACGGGGTCCAGTTGGCAGCTTGTACTCAGAAGTATTCAGTCTTGTAAACACGCCAGATGTAATGTCTGTAGATACCATCGGATAGTAACCGCCACCACCGTAGTAGTCTAATAGCAGACACCATTTGTTTTGACCGTTAAACTTGAAAATAGCTGGTCCTTCAACACCTTTCTGACTTGCAACACTAGATGATGGTAAAGATGTGAAATTCTTATTCAGCAACTGGTCACATTTATCTATAAGGATATTCTTATTAACCTCATCTTTTGAAAATCTGTAATATGTGCCTGCATGTTTGATTATTGTTGTATCAATTACATCATTACTTCTGTCAATATACAACTTTGGTTCGGTAAAGGTATAAAAGTCTCTTGTCTTTGCTGTATATATTCTAAACTTACTAAAGTTATCTGCTCCTATTCGTGATGCCCAGAACATCACATATTCTCCTGTCTTTTCATCAAAAACTATTTCAGGAGCCCACGTACAGCCTGCATCATCTCTTGAAACTTTAACCAGCCTTTCTTTAGACCAATTTACCAAATCATTTGATTCCCAAATAACAACCGATTTACTTCCGTATGTTCCAGCATTATCCCAGCCTTTACCATTTGCTATTCTTAGGTCAGTTGCTACCATATAGAATTTATCACCTTCAGGTGACCTCAAGATATATGGATCACGAACCCCTTTATCTCCAACGGTTGAAGTCATTACTGGATTGTTTTCATTCAGCTCGTTCCAATAGAGTCCATCTTTACTTGAAGCAAAGTATATCTGCTCTGCATCTGATCTGGCAGTGCCAGTAAAATATGTAAAGAAATATCCCTTGTAATCTGATTCACTTATAGCCTTTGGCTTCGCCTTAACAGTAATAGTTAAATCTGCTGTACCAGTAGAAGTTCCATTAGTCAAATGTGCTGTTAATGTTACTTTCGTGGATATAGCAGGTCTTGTAACAACACCAGCAGGAGTATTGTCATAGCCCGAATTAACTACTTCATTTACATTAACAATATCAGGTCTGTCAGTTGTCCAAGTCAAATTAACTGTAACTCCGTTAACTTTAACTGATTTAGGTAATGTAATATTTCCACGAATATCATCTGCATTACGGATTAAAAGCTGCCTTTTTGCTAACTCAATAATTGGATCTTCTCCTTGCAGCAACGCCTTTACCGTCACAGAAAACTCCTTAGTATCTTTTACATTTCCTCTTGCAATTGTTGCAGTCAGCGTCACTTGCTTATCTGTCTCAGGGTATTTAGGGCGAGTGACATCTCCTGTCGCTGATACAACACTTGTATTTGATGATGCCCATGTAATAGTACTGCCATTTTCTCCTGTTGTTGGCAAAGTGATTTTTGAAATAACAGAACTTAAATCACCAAGAGTTAGTGCTGATTTATCCATTGCAACAATATCAGCTGCCACACTGTTACTTAAATCTGAAACTTCTGAAGCGCTTAATGCCCTGTTGTAAAGTCTGAAATCCCCAACCTTACCCTTGAAATAATTGTCGGCAAGATAAGGAGCCCTACCTATAAAGTTTGCTACTGTAGACTCTATGTCTTTTGGAGCATATGCGACGTTTTCATTAGACGCCACCTTTACACCATCTAAATAAAGTGTTCCTACAGTTCCTTTCTGAGTATATGTAACATACTTCCACACTCCGGTAGTAAAAGCGGAACTTACTTTAGTGTTTTGCTCGTCAGACCAGTGTGCTTTTGCAAGCATAACCCTGTATGCATTTGCTTCCAGCAGACAACCTAAATAATGTGCGTTTACGTCACTTTTTGAATCTGTAGTTGTACCGAAATTGAATATCCAGGATGGATTGACGTTAGACGGGTCAACAAAAACTCTTGTGCTGACAGTAGTCTCTGTAAGTCCTGATAGTAAGCCATTGGGCATCTTTATATACCCTGAACTTCCATCCAACGCAACTGCACCAGAACCATTTTGCGCAGCTATCCAGCTGTAGTTACCATTCAAAATTCCATCCCTTCCATTGCCAGAAGAGTCGGTAACTTTTGTGCCAGTCCCCTCGTTAAACCTGTACCAAAGCATCAACCCAGCGTCAGCATTTGCTTTGTTTACAGGTATAGATGAGAATAGCCCTGTAATAATTGCAGTGATTAGTAAATAAGACAAAATACGCTTTTTGAACATTTGCATTCCTCCCCAAATAATTTTATAGCATTCCCTCCAAATCATAGTAATATTTTATCATATTTAAACAAATAATAGTAAATATTGTATATGGAGGTCTTGAATTTATATCTTTAAGAGAGTTAAAAATATATGCAACTTATGAATATTATTAATCATAAATTGCAACATTTAGAAGTTGATTATTGAAGGTGTTAATTTTTATCAATTGTAAATTAGAGCAAAAAATAATTGCATAAATTAGTTTGAAAAATGCTCCTTTACTAATTGATGCAATTATTTTTATTATTAATAAGTCTAACTATCAGATAGACTATTTATTTGGAATATTTGAATTATACTACTTACACTTTATGCCTAGCTCCCCAGAGAAAATATTTCTGGCACCAGGAGCCCCAAGTGCTCAGAATTTGCACATCCTTTTCCTCATTCAGATTGGAAATCCAATAATCATTTCCCATATAGATACCCACATGCGTGATAACCTTATCAGCTCTTATTGAAAAGAACATCAAATCACCAAGTTGAAGCTGCTGAAATGTCAATGGCTGACCTGTTTTGGCTTGGTCGCGGCTAACTCTGGGCAAATCAACTCCAAATTTTTTGAATACATGCTGCGTCCAACCACTGCAATCAGTTGAATAAGGAGGATTTGTTCCACCGTATTTGTACGCTGTAACAGATTGAAGTGAACGTGCATAATCAACTAAGTCCCTTTTCTTTTCAGTTTTTGTTCTTACAATAATATAATCATTTACATGAATCTTGTTTGGATTCTCAATATGCGGATTCAAGGAAATCAAGTCTGCCAAACTCATATTGTATTGCTTAGCGATTTTAGCAAATGTATCTCCCTTTTTAACATAATATTGGGCATTAGCTGAAGTAGCAGTTATAATGATAAAAATTGCTACTAATGCCGCTGCTGCTAGTTTTTTCACTTTTTTTCTCCCCTTTTATCTATAATTGTGAATTTTCACAGACTTATTATCCCTTTTTTCTACTCATAATATTAGATTTTAGATTTGCAATTTCTTCAAAACTTACAAATATATTTATTTAATTATGTTCAAACTTGAACAACAAAAAACCTGCCTATACTTTAAGTAGAGGCAGGTCGAAGTGTATTTTAATTAAGATGTTTTGCTATATCTTTAATATCTATTTCTTCTACACGTTCATCAATTTCCTGTTGTACTCTTTTTGATAATGCCCAGCCTAAAGGAATATCAGTTTCTGTGACACCAGTTTTCGGCAGAGTATAGGTTATAAACTCACCTCCATAATAATTAACAAATTCACGTAGCTTTTCTAGATTATTCTTAGTATTGGAATCCCTTATTTGCAGCGAAGTTTCAATAGGTGCAACAAGCTGGTCAAGCAAGGTTTTTCTGGTACTTACGCTATCAGGTAAGCTGACACCATTCTTAAGATAAATAATTACTGGCATTATATCTGTGCGATAAATAGATTTTTTCTTTTTCTCATATATTTTTTTTATGTTAAATAATACCTGATAGGCTGTATTAGCTCCTGTATTATCAAAATAACCACCATCTACTAAGCTAATAACACTGTTATTCCTGTCTTTCAGAGTTCCTGCAGGAGAAACATAAGGAAAACGAGCAGAAAGTAGAGAGGCTGTGCTTAATGGAACATCATTTGAAGCTTTTCCTAGTATGTCTGTATAGAATTCACGAGGCAAATGGAAATTATTTTGATTATCTGCGCTACTTAGACCTTCGTTAATTCTAATGTTGCTTAGCACTACAGGATAACCATTTTCTACCTGTGTAGAATTTATAAATAGTGATGGAATCGAATCGTTATCTAATAAAGATAATAAAGGTTCACTAAAGGTTAAATCATCATTTAAATTGTTTTTCCAGGTATACTCCCATGTTTTTTCAAAAACTTTTGCGCAGTCAAAAGATTGTATTGGAAAAGGAATCAATAATTGAAGCACTTCTCTGGTACACAGACAAGCAATGGTAGGTGAAAGATAATCCTTTCCTATAATATCTGTAATTTTGTTTTGCATATCATTTTTACCATCTTTAAGGGGAGCAGCAGCTTCATCTTTATGAAGGTCATAATAATTAAGTAATCCATCAAATACAGTGGCACCAAAGCTACCTCCAGAAACACCGCTTATACAGTACAAGTGATTTCTAAATTCAGGGCAATCTCTTTGGGTTCTTGCTAAAAACTGCGCACTCCAATATGCAGCTCTGATACCTCCCCCCTCTGATAAAACAATAAACATAGGAACTGGTTCACTACTGTCACTTGTTTTATTCTTTAAAAGCCATTCTTCAGTATAAGCACCAATGCTTTTAGTATTATCAGTTGTTGAACCTTCAACAAATCTTATATCCTTATTGCTGTTCAAGAAGCTAAAGAAAATAATTAATACTGCTAATAACAGATATAATGGAAATCCCAGCTTAACACTGTAATAACGAATCCAATACAAGATAGGAAGCCATATACAGAAACATGTAATAAGTATAGTCACCCCATCCCCTAAATAAATGGTAGAATGAATTGGAAATATAGTTATTACAAGCAGGATAATACTTGAAATTATTGTTGTAATTACAAGTGTTCTTCTTGTATGTACAGGCAGATTACGTAAAGGAACTATCCTTTTTTCCGGTTTTAGTACTTCATGCATTTGATTCACTGGTGTCAGTTTAAAAATTCTACGCCGTAAATTAACTATTATGACAAAAATAACAGTTAAAATTATAAAGGTTATACCAATTGCACATAGTGGATTGATTGAAGAGCTAACATCGCATTTAGGCGATTGTTTCAGGAATGCTCCAGCTATAATCAACAGTGCAAGTGCACCTAAAACTCTAGGAGTGTATTTTACAATTACTTTCTCATAATCTTTTAGATTCGTTTGCTTTTGGTATTCTATGTAATAAAAAACTCGCGCCCAATACCAGACAAAAAATGCCCATAGAGAACCTACTAGAACAAGTATAACAAAGTGATGGATTTTCCCAAATTCACCCAGAGCTATAATAGCATCAGTTACCTGCCCAACATTAAATAGCATAATCCATAAAAGAAGGACTGCTGTAACAGAAATGCTTGCTACGTTAATAATTTTTGCTATTCTAACGATTGCATTCCATACTTTACTTAAAAAATTCATTTTTCTCCCGCCTTTTCAGTATAAGTTAAATGTTTTGAAACTAAACAATTATTTGGTGCTGTCGACAAAAAGAGATGTCTTTTTTCGAGAATAAATAAAATCTAAATTTATTAGTATTATATTACCATAATTCAACATTAATTGGCAATTATAAAAAATATAACCTATAAAAAAATCACCCTATCATATTCGATAAGGTGATTGCATTAAAATATAACAATTTATTCTACTTTAGTCTCTATATTTTCCAAAATTATAATTAACAAAAATTGCTATACCAATTTAAGTTATTTAATTGTTTTTGTTCTGCCTTAATTGAAAATAAACCGTTAATATTTTAATGTTTATTTTACTGGAAGTGAAGGGATACTTCCAAGTAAAAACTGTTTAAGATTTGCAAAATCAATTGCATCAACCGCATTGTCTAAATTAACATCTGCAGCTAATTTACCATTCTCATATGGGAATGTAGTTATACTACCCATTAGATATTGTTTTAGTGTAGCAAAATCTAAAGCGTCAACAATTTTGTCACCATTTACATCTCCATAAATATAAGTAGGAGTTGTTGCTGTGTTAAACTTCCACCAATTTACATTGAATAGGAAGCCACTGCCACCTGTAAATTTGAGGTATAAATCATGTTTACCAGTTGCACCACTAACTGTACAGGTTTTTGTTACCCAAGTTTGCCATCCACCGGTTCCCGGAACTGCACATGTACCTACTAGCTTTCCTGTTGGGCTATCCAGACGTAGCTCAATGTTTCCTCCACTAGTATTACTTGCTACTCTAGCTTCGAAATCAGTTGCACCTGTATCACCAAAGTCAACGCCTCTTACTCTTATCCAGTCTCCATTTTCAATGTTAGCTAGATCGCGAGCTCCTTCACTACATTCTTCTGTTTCGATACCAAACTGCTCAGCCATAGTTACTGCTGAGTTCTTTACATAAGGATTCACGCTTTTTAACTGAGTTAAGCCATCTTTTGTGATAGTAACTTTCTTTATAGTACCATCAGTGTTAAATTCTAGACGATCTATACACACATTTCTTTGATATGTTGTGTCAACTTTATTTTGAGTTGCTACATACCTATTATGATATGCAATATACCAATTATCCTTAAAGGTAAATATGGAATGATGGTTATTGTTACCACTATTATCAGGCGGATTAGCCAATACTGTACCCTTATGTTGGAAACCAGATGTAGGTTTATCACTCATCATATATTCAATAGTAGCTGCACCTTTAGAAAAATTACTTGAATAGGTAAAATAATACTTTCCTTTATACTTATTCATGTATGAAGCTTCAAAGAAGATAGGAGCAGTCATAGTAGTTGCAGAACCAACAGTACTTACCATATCATTACCTAATTTAATAACTCTTATGTTGCTCTCACCATTACCTCCGAAATACATATATGCTTGTCCATCATCATCTACAAATACACCTGGATCGAATAGCCACATGTTGGTTGCAGGCATTACTCCAGGAGTATTGGAATCTACTAAAGGTTTAGTTCTTACATCCTTAAATGGACCTGTTGGGCTATCACTAACAGCAACGCCAATAGCACTACCACCATTACCATAATACAAATAGAACTTACCGTTACGATAAACAGCTGATGGTGCCCAAGACTTAGTTGCTCCCCAACTACTATCTTTTGATGGAGTAAAAACTTCTCCATGGTCGGTCCAATTCTTTAAATCATCAGATGATATACAAGTAATTTCAGAAATTACATAATTTGTCTGACCGTCATTATCATGTGAACAATACAGGTATATTCTCCCATTATACTCAAGCCCTGATGGGTCTGCTGTATAACGCTGAGAGAATATAGGATAGTCTGCAAAGCAAACTGCTGCTGAAGAAAGCAGTATAGCGCTACTAATAAAAACAGCTGCACAAATTTTCTTGATTTTATTAAACATTTAGAATACCTCCTCAAAATTTTTCACTGTCGTTTTTCAAGTGTTGTCATTTTACACTTTGAATACAAAATAAATTCAAGCCTAAACTGCGTTCAAAGCCGATAAGTACAATAAACTAAGTGAAGCTTCCCCATTACTTTAGTTTTTGAATATTTTATCGTGCTAAGGCTTTGAACTTTAATTACTTAAGCATTTCCCCCCATTTTTTGTTTTAATTCAGTTTTGAATGGACTGCCACATTTCATTGTCTTTCTCGAATAACATTACTTTACTTTCTGATTTGGAAAATTAAATTTATTTATGCGATAGTCCAATTAACCTCCTTCCATTAAATAATATTTGATTTATACAACCTTGTACAGTTGTGCATACAAGTGAGTATAAACTTTTAACTATTCATGATTAAGCGATTTGGTGGTAATACCTTACTCTATCTTTTTCTGCATGAGTCTTTTATAACAAGTTTAGGTACAATTATCTTTTGTATAGGATTATTCTGGTAGTCGTTATCATTAATCAATTGTAAAAGAATCTTAGCTGCTTCTTCCCCTAGTACTTCTTTTGGATGACTTACAGTAGTAAGCTTCACAGGACAATTCTCAGCCAAGAAGGAATCATCAAATCCAGTAATTGATATATCATCTGGTACTTTTATTCCTATTCTATTGAGTAATGCAAACATTTTAAAAGCAATTTCATCATTATAACAAGCAATAGCATCAATATTTCTTTTTTCTTCAATCATTTGTTTAATTATTGCATATGGTTTTATATCTTGCTCTTCAGTATGATACCATATGACATCATCTGGATCATAAGCCAACCCAGTATCGGTTAATGCTTTAGCATATCCTCTATGTCTGTCGATGCCCTGAGTATCATCTGCTTTGAAAATTCCAACAATCCTCTTGTGTCCTAGTTTAGCAAGGTATTCTACAACAGAATACATACCTGCTGCATCATCTAATACTACTTTGGATTTACCTTCTAGTTCTCGGTAGTCACCATGTAAGAAAACATAAGGAATATTGTGTTTATCAAAAGCCTCATAAAATTTAAGATTATTAGAAAAAAGTGCACTCTTAGTGGGTTCAATAATTAACCCTTCAATATCCTTACCTAAGATATCTTCAAAATAAAGAGATTCATTATTTAAGATATTACTTGTATTTTTCAAAATAATACTGTACTTGTTGTTTGATAGAACTCTCTCCATACCCTCTATTACTCTGGGAAAAATATATTCTGAAATATATGTCATTATAACTCCAATATTTTTTGAATCATTTCTCTTACTGCTTCTGCTGAGACAAAATGTACCTCGTCCATGTTGAGTATAAAGATATCCTTCATTTACAAGCATTGATATAGCTTTTCTGACAGTATGCCGACTTAATCTATGTGTTTCTGCAAGAGTATTTTCAGACGGTATCTGTTCTCCGGGCATTATCCTTCCCATTAATATATCTTCTTTTAAATATTCCATAAGCATATAGTACTTAGGTTGATTATTTTTGCTTTGCACTTTGATACTCCCAAACCAAATTTTGTATATATTTCTATAAATAATTATATAATATAAATTCAAGTATTACAATTAATTATTTTATGACATTTTTCGCACTTAACTGTCATTGCTGTAGATTTAACCAGGTGTTAATAATTGATTCACTCCCATCAATAGGAATAGTTATTGATAACCTTACAAATTTACTATAGTTAATAGGCACTAATAAACTACTTGAACCTGGCGGAATATAAACAATCTGAATTTCTTTTGCATAGTTTACATCATCTGGACTGTTTTCAGCTACTACGGTAATTATTGCATTATTATTATTTTTAATAAAATATGAGACTTTTTGCATCAAAGAAATATTTATTCCAGTTGTAAAGAATTCGGAATTAGGAGTAACATAAATATCTTCAGAAAACTCAAAAAATTTAGGTATTACATGTACGTCATTTTCTTTTGGGCACTCTTCCAGCTCTACAAATAGTGATAATGCTTCTAAATCATTTTTATCAGTATTAATTTTGATATTACTAGAACCACATTGATCATGACCCAGGAGTACCATTCCATAATTGCTCTCTGGTTGTTTACACCAAGTCTTGACTTTATCAGTTATATCAATAGAATATTGTTGAGTAAAGTGATTCACCGACTTTCCGAAGATCATATCAGAAAAATCTATTTTGGGCTGGTTATTCCAATTAACCGTATTAACATCCCAATCACTCATTAATGAATAGCCTATAAAATATTGCAAAGCTCCTGAAATAATATTAATTGATAAAATTGCCCTTTGAATTTGCATATTTTCAAGTAGAGAATCCATATTAAATTTAATTAAGACTCTATATTCATATTCTCCATAGAACTCTCCAACAAACATAGCCCTGCATTGTGATGTTCCAATATTTTTATTATAAGAATTAATTTGAGATATTTCATAGTCAATATACTTGATTTTTTTGCAACAGGACGTAAACATATTTAACCTCCTACGCCCTATTGGGGCAAAAATTAAGGTGAAATGATAATCCTACCGCACCAATAGATTTTATATTCGATGTTTGAGTTATAAATTCTTTAAAATATTTAATGCTTCTTTATCATAAATTTCAAAATCTTTAATTGATCGAAGGATTTCCTTTTTACTCATTTCAATATAGCCATATTTATAATATAATTTCCCTAGCTCAAGCAGTACAGATTTATCGCTGATTAAGTTCAATAAATTTATTGCTGTATAAAATTCGTCAAAATTTTTATTTATGAGAAGTATTTCTAGAATTTCGAATATAATAGCCGTGTATTCTTTATCACTTTCATCCTCAGATAAAACCACAGTAGCTTTGTCATAAAAAATATTTGTAAGCTGACTACATACTTCAAATGTTTTTTTACTATAGCCTTGTAATGAATTTTCTTTTAAGCTATCCACAATATAATAGGCCAAAAGCTTTTCGTTTAGAAGTATAGCACATATTACCTTATACGTAGCAGAAGTTAAATAATAAGACTGGCTATTTGGTTTAAAATTCATTCTAATGCACTGTTCAAAGGCCCCAGTTCTTACAAGTGATTTAGCTTTTATTAGTAAGATATCTTCTGAAATTATGTTGCTTTGTTCACATTTGGCTATATACTCCAATGCAGCTTCAAAATAACCTTCAGAATAACATATATCTGCAATTATCGAATATGCTTTAGCCGTATTCTCAAAAAAAAGCTCCAAAATTTTTTTGAACTCATCTATAGATACATTTTCTTCTTTTAGAATATGAGCAATTTTATAAACACAAATAATTAAATCAGGTTTTAGCTTTATTGTATCATTGAAATATCTATATGAGGTATGATAATCCTTCAATTCCATATAAATATTAGCTAGTTCATACATAGCCTTGAAGCTTCCAGTACCATATAAAAATTTCAGTTCTGATGGAGCCTCTCCTAGTTCTATACACTTTTCCCATGCTTTAATTGCAAGTGTAGGTCTCTCAATTGATTTATATATTGACCCTTTAAAAAAATATAAATCTGTAAACTTTGGATAATATTGTATTCCTAAATCAGCAAATTCAAGTGCTTTAGCATATAAGCCCATAAAATAATTAACTAAAACTATTCTAATTATAAGAATAAAACTATATCCTGCGTTAGGATTAAAATTTTCATATGACTTATAATAATAATCCAATGCTTTACTCATATCGTTTAAAGCAAAATACTCATTTCCTAAATTGAAACATGCATATTTATTATCTGGTTCTTTTTTTAGCTGCTCTTCTAGAAGAGTAATATTTCTTGTTCTCTTATTCTTACCTTTAATATTGCTGTCTAAATAACCATAATGATAAATCCTAATAGGAATACAAACATCTTTTGTTTTGTTTTCGTAGTTAATGAGCTGATTATGTACCTCACCTTCATATCTATAACAAAAATTATTTTTAAATAACCTGGGATTTAGATTTATACTAATATTATTGCTGTCAGCAAAACTACCACAATAATTTAATGTTTCAAAAAAACAAAGCTGGTTATCATCTAAATTGCTGTTTATTAATTGTCGAAAAGCTTCTTTGTCCTCACTGCAAAATTCATCATCTGCATCCATTATAAGTATCCAGTCCTTTGAAGCATACTTTAGTGATTCATTTCTCGCTTCACTGAAATTGTTTCTCCAAAGAAAATTGTATACTTGAGCTCCAAAGCTCTCTGCAATAGCTATTGTTTTATCTTCTGATCCAGTATCAACTATAATTATTTCATCTACAATATCTTTAATACTTTCAAGACATCTTTGAAGATTATTTTCCTCATTTTTTACTATCATGCATAAACTTATCTCATTCTTCATAATATGCTCCTTATATATTAATATAGAACCAAAGAATCACCATTACACATATTTTAGCTTGTGCCAAGCTATTTTCTCAGCACAAGCCTTATATGATTTATCAAATGAAACTTTTATAACGCCTACATTCAAAATGAAATTATTCGATTGTAGAAAAAATTTCATTGCATCATCAGCGTGTAAGCGAGGCGAGAGATATTCTCACCGCCTGAAAACCAAAGCGGTACACGCCACTTATAAAAGTGGGGGACATTTTTTTGCCTCGTTATAATTGGTTTTCAAGGGATAACCAAACTATCTCAACTTTTCTTCATAAAAGTCTATCGGAGCGTGAGTTTTATCAAAGGTTTGTTTCCAAACTACTAGTATCTTCCATTGAAAACAGCAACAATATTTTGTTGATAAGAAGATGTGTTACTAATTTGTGCTGTAATATATTCCAAATAGTAATCATTTGTAATAACCTTTGAACTTTGATTTACTGTAGCTGATTCATTAATTAATGTTCTTGGATAGATTCCTATAGTAGTACTTGGGGTTACAGCCAATTGCACTGTCACGGCTCTTCTATTGGTTGAAGAAGAATTAAGAAAATACCAGGAGGTGTCTTGATATTTTGAAATATTAATTAAATTACTGTAAGTTGTAGTTGCAGAGGCTACGGTTATTGTCTGAGTAATAGACGTAAAGGTCCTATCAACTAAATTAACCTTAACTGTTCCAACTACATTAGATAATGTTCCTAGCAGAGATACTTTGTTGACTGTTCCTAATTCAGCAACCTTATTAACAGTTCCCAGTAGTCCAACATAGTTGACTGTTCCTAATTCAGCAACCTTATTAACAGTTCCCAGTAATCCTACGTAGTTAACTGTACCTAATTCAGCAACTCTATTAACAGTTCCCAGTAATCCAACATAGTTGACTGTTCCTAATTCAGCAACATTATTAACAGTTCCCAGCAATCCAACATAGTTGACTGTTCCTAACTCAGCAACTCTATTAACAGTTCCCAGCAATCCTACATAATTGACTGTACCTAATTCAGCAACCTTATTAACAGTTCCCAGTGATCCTACATAATTGACTGTTCCTAATTCAGCAACCTTATTAACAGTTCCCAACAATCCAACATAGTTGACTGTTCCTAATTCAGCAACCTTATTAACAGTTCCCAGCAATCCAACATAGTTGACTGTTCCTAATTCAGCAACCTTATTAACAGTTCCCAGTAATCCTACATAATTGACTGTTCCTAATTCAGCAACCTTATTAACAGTTCCCAATAGTCCGACATTGTTGACGGTTCCTATAACTGCTATCTTATTTATTGTACCTATTTCGACTATTAATTCCCCAACGTCATTAACTGAAAGGGGTTTGTATGTGCCACTTGTACTATTAAATCCATACATCGAGCTTTTTAATTGTTCAGCATTATTCTGAAAGACTATACTATTTGACATGACTATCACTCCTCAATATAGAAAGAAACTCGGTATTTACTAAAGTCAATTTCCATTTAAAACCTCGCCCGATAGTTTAACCGAGACGACAAATCTTGTATTTTACGCGTATTATGCTTTAAATTGTTGTGTATTAGTGTTTATAAATATATGCGGTTGGATTATAAAATCAAGATGCAGTATGTCTTTAACTTTAGAAATTATCCTAGCAAGATTTTTATGCAATTTAGCATTGCGGATCATTCTCTTCAAATACTAGTATAATATATGTAAGTAACCTCCAAGAAAGTTACTCTTTTGCGCTAAAATAGTAAACTTCTTTATATTATGGTTAACTTGGTACTATACAAAAAATAGTTACTCATCAGTAATGTTGAAAGGACATAAGAAACTCCTTATCAATTTATAGCCATCAAAATAGATAACACCTTAATTAAAAGCAATGGAGAATCTCATCCAACTTTCCATTGTTATGTTTCCAACACCTACAATATTCAACTACGAAAGTTGAATAATAACCCTAATTAAAAAAAACACCCCTGCAGTCAGCTTAACTACAAGGGTAAAATCTCGTATTATATTTTATTAAAAAATTCATCAAGTAAACACTATCCCTCAAAAGCTTTATATTATTGCTTTACAAGTAGCAATAAACTACAAAAGCTAAACAAAGAATTTTAAAATATTCTTAAAACAAATAACTGTTTTTAGTAAATAGTCCAGCCTCTGGACCTTAATGTTGATTTGTTTTGGTCACTTGCTGATGTTCCTGCATTGTTTCCCCAAATTGTTCCATTCTGTACTCCAGAGGCAACAGCGTCATCAAAAACTGCATCCATCTCAACTGTGTTCAAATTAGTGTTCATCAGGTGATATTCTCTAACCAATGCTGTACTTGTATCTCCTATTGAAGTCAATGCACTTTCCTGATATGCGAATAGTATTGCCAGGTTAGGACAGTTATGTAAACCATTTATAGTCACAATATGTCCATCTCCTACACTGCCTGCACCAAATCTTGTTAATGCCGAGCTATTTGATATAGTCAGATAATTCTGATGAGTTCCGACTCCCAAGCCACTTTTATTAACAGATACGCCTGATACAGCATTTGTTGTAGTACCGTCAGCCCAATGCCATACTGCTGTGGCAGATGAGTTAAAATCGCAACGCATATCTGTTGTATCACCCGTTGTTATAAAGTCAATTCTTGCTTCACCTGTTTCTACTGGAGGAGCTGGTAACATTGTCCAATCATTAGTAACTACAGTCCATCCTTTATTTGAAAGGTTTTGAGCTGAAGCATATCCTACCTGTGAAGGCTGTTGGTTTCCACCCCCACTGATATTAACGTATAACTCTGTCCAGCTAGGAATGTTATTACTGCTTCTTCCTAGACTATCCAGAGTTGCAAGTATTTCATCAACCTCATTTTGGCTTAGTTGATTATTTTGAAGATTGAGGTTAATAATCTGTGTACAACCAGTTATATCAATGTTTGTTAGAAGATTACTTGAAAAATCTACTGTAGCTATATTTCTAGATTGTTGCAAGGATCCTTGTAAGTTAAGGTTAGTATAGTAATTTCCGCTTGCAAGTAGAGATATTCCTCTATTAGTATTTGTTGAAGGTACTCGTATGCTGCCAGACTGATTGTCATTCCAAATAAAGAGCTCGGAAATATTGGGAAATTGACTCATATCCTGAAACATGGAACGGTTTGTAAATTGAGGATTATCTCGGATACATATATGCCAAACATTATCTCCTATGGCACCAAACCCAATTGTAGGATTCTGATTTACAGCTCCACGCAAATCCTCAAGCTTTGGACTTTGTGATACATCAAGTGTTAACAAGTCACAATCTTCAAAGCAGATACGCTTTAATTCAGGCGTATTGGTTAAGTTAACTGTTCTTAAACTTCTGGATAAAAAACACTCTATAGTATCAAGCTGAGTAAAATTACTGAAGTCCAATGAGGTAAGCTGATTATATGATGAACACCACTGTCTCAAATAAGGTGCCACTAGATTCAAGTTATATACAGCCGATACATGCTGATCAGCTATAAATTCAATTGAGTTTGAACCTGAATCCCCAGCATCATAACCTATATTGATTCGTGTAAGTGCACTCCAGGGTGAAACTACAAGTGTAGCCGCTCTGGTTCCCGCTGACCCATAATCCTTAACTGGATTATTTGATGAGCTTGTTGTCCCATCTGCAAAAGTCCAAGTTATCTGTGCATTTTCAGCAACCTGAATATAAGGTGAAAAGCTTCTTCCTTCTGTAATAAATGTAATAGCACTTCCTGTTGTAGAAGGTATCTCTGGGGTTTCCGGATTTGTAGGAGTTTGAGGTGTCCAGGCAGGAATATTTAATGTCCAGCCCCTACTCTGCAAGGTTGTTTTATCAGCATGGCTATCAGACGTGCCTGAATTATTAGCCCATAATATACCGTTATGAACTCCAGAGGCAACAGCATCAGCAAAAATACCATCCAACTCAGCTGCGCTAATGCTGGTATTCATCAAGTGATATTCCCTGATTGCTGCTGAGCTTACATTACCGATTGAAGTTAAAGAGTTTTCCTGATATGCATATAAAATTTCCATGTTTGGACAGTTTTGCAAACCGCTTATTAATAGCAAATGCCCCTGCCCTGCATTAGCTGCGCCAAATCTTGTCAATGCTGAGCCACTTGATATTGTCAGATAATTCAGATGTGCCCCTTCCCCCAAGCCACTTTTGTTTGCGGTGCTACCCGACACAGCATTTGTTGTAGTCCCGTCAGCCCAATGCCATTGTGCTGTGGCAGATTGATCAAAATCGCAACGCATATTTGCTCCATCGCCAGTTGTTAAAAAGTCAATTCTTACACTATTAGGGGATGTAGGTTCTGTTGGTATTTGAGGTATCCAGGCAGGAATATTCAAGGTCCAGCCCCTGCTCTGTAAGGTTGTTTTATCAGCATCGCTAACTGATGTTCCTGAACTATCAGCCCATAATATACCGTTATGTACTCCTGAAGCAACCGCATCAGCAAAAATACCATCCAACTCAGCTGCACTAATGTTGGTATTCATAAGGTGGTATTCTCTGATTGATGCTGTACTTGTATCGCCTATTGAATTCAACGAGCCTTCCTGATATGCGTATAGTATTGCCAGATTAGGGTAGTTTTGTAACCCGCTTATGGAAACTAAATTTCCCTGTCCGGCATTAGCTGCTCCGAATCTTGTTAATGCCGAGCTGTCTGATACAGTCAGATAATTCTGATGAGTTCCAGTCCCCAAGTCACTTTTATTAGCTGCGCTTCCTGAAACAGCATCTGTTGTAGTACCGTCAGCCCAATGCCATTGTGCTGTGGCAGATGAATTAAAATCGCAACGCATATTTGCTTCATCACCTGTTGTTACAAAGTAGATTCTTATTTCTGGTGGTGCTTCATATTGAAAATCTTTTAACATAAGATTATTGTAGTAGGTAGCTGTTGGTGAGTAATCACTTATAGAATTGTCAGATAGGTTTAAAACACTCAGCTTAGTCAGATTTGCAAGGGGACTTATATCGCTAATATTGTTATTGTTCAGCATTAGGCAGGTTAGATTAGTACAGTGCTGCAGTCCTTCAATGCTTGTGATATTGGTACTGGGTGAATTAATTGTTAATATCATCTTCATATCATTTTCTGTGATATCTCCTGACGGCTTAACTAATATTTCTCTGATAACCTCCTGCAGATTATTATCTGGAATATTAACCACTTGATTTGAGGTCTGTTCAGGTAAATCAAGTAAATGCCCCCTTTCACTTGCCAGCGCATTTTGCGTCAATGTAAACAGCAAGGTAAAAATCAAAATCATGCATAACTTTCTGTTTAAAGTTCTCCTATTGTTGACTTTTTTCATAATCTTCGTCCTCCCTTAAGAATTATAAAAGGTTTTTATAATATAAAGTACTTATACCATATTACCATAAATCAACAATTTTTGGTATTTTATTTACTGTTTTTACAATTAATTATATTATTTTATACTGCAAGCTGTTTCTTATCGGGTAAATACAACTTAAATTGACTTTGGCAAACTTTCGCAGTCTATCGGTGCTCAAAATTATATATGATTTGTTGACAAAATAGTTTCATGAAATTTGCAATTGCTAGAACTAGCATTGGCTATGCTGGAATGTAACAAATTTACTATACATATTCAGAAAAGAACTCCCTAAATATTTCGTATTTGGATTATACTATTAAATAGTAAGTACTAGGGTAGAATTATAATGAAGTAGTGAATTAGCAAGCAATAGTTAACTAGACATTACATAAGTTGTCTAAGTCTTTTTCTATCTGCAATTTGGACTCCACCTCGATATAGCGAGATTATCCCATCATTCTCAAAATGCTTTAGCATACGGGTTACAACCTCTCGTGCAGTACCCATATATTTTGCAATTTGCTCATGGGTGAGTTTTATATTGTCTGAATTGTTTTTTACCGCTTCGTCGATTAAAAACGCCGCAAGGCGTTTGTCAAAGCTCAAAAATAGTATTTGCTGCATTGCAAACATTACATCAGAAAATCTGCTTACTGTTGTTTGGAGTATAAAATTCTCCACATAAATATTCTTTGACTGCAGCTGAGAAAATGCATGTGAGCTTATCAGCAAGACCTTTGAATCAACCTCTGCATCAATGTAAACATCAAATGTAATATCCTTAATAAGACATGAGGCTGAAAGAACACATACGTCCCCCTTGCCTATTCTGTATAAGGTTATTTCTTTTCCATCCTCAGAGAGAATATAAGTCCTTAATTCTCCTGATTTCACAATTATTATCCCGATACAATCATTATCAGCACTGTGAATATTTTCACCTCTTTGATATGCCAGCTCAGAAAAACTATTTAATAGTAATTCGCTTTCTTTGTCGCTAAGCTTATTCCAGAAAGTTAAATTTTTTTGTAAAAACATTTTGTTTTCTTCATTTAGCATAGTGCTCACCTCTGATATTATTTTTGTGCCTAAAAATACAGCTGAAGTACCTATCTATAATAGCTTACTAAAATAGCACACTTTCTATGTTTCATTTATATTAATCAGTTTATTATAGCAAAATAAGCCTTACTGTTCTATAAGAAGAAATATTGGGACAATTCTTATCGTTGCAAAAGCCTGCATACCCAATTGACTTCAGCAATTAATATAAATTACCTCTTTTTAATACAATACATAGATATTTCGAACATATATTGAAAACTATACACGTAAATTATAAATATATTAATCGAAAGAAATATTTATGCATGTTTACTATCGTTCTGCAAGCCCTATTTATAGGAAAATCCGAATATCTAAAAAAACAAATGTCCTGTCAAACAGATTCCAATCAGAGACGAATCCATTTGAAAAGACATTTGCTTTTAGCTTTCATTAGTAACTTACCTTGACCTAATTTATAATATTTGTAGAAATAACCGATAGTGAGTTAGGCAGTTTACATGGGATATTCAGCTTATTAAAATTGACATCACAGGTTATTTTACCATTTGAAGGATCTGTTCCTTTGGTCTAACTCCCACAGCCTGTGAAGTAACCTTGCCATCCTTTACCACAACCAGTGTTGGAATACTCATTACTTTGAATGCCTGTGCAAGTTCTCCCTGCTCATCTACATTTACCTTGGCAACCTTAAAATTATCAGCTTTTTCTGCTATTTCATCAATTACAGGAGAAACCATGCGGCAAGGTCCACACCAAGGTGCCCAAAAGTCTATCAAAACTGGTTTATCTGATTTCATAACCTCATTTTCAAAATTATTTTTTGTAAGTGTAATAACTGACATTATAATCATCTCCTTTATTTTTCCTAATTTTATTATACCTAAGACTTCCAATTATTTCTGTGACTAAGTCACAGATGTTAAAACTTATATTGCATATACAAACAAGACTCCTAGAATAGAACCGTAAATTGTAGATATAAAAGGATTAAAACTCAATCACCTATCAATTTATTGTAAAGATAAAGCTCTCATAGGGCAGAACTTGACGCATTTGCCACATTTAATGCATTTCTCCATATCTACAGTAGGAGCAGCATATCCGTTTTGTGTAAGTGCTCCTACTGGACATACTTTAATTGATGGACAAGCATGATTTTGTGGGCATCTTGTTTTGTTAACTTGTAAAACACTATTCTTCTCAATTGACTTTTGAAGGGTATTATCTTTAGAAAATAAGTTAAAAAGTCCATTTCTCATATATATATTACCTCACATTCTTAAAATATTTATTTACTCAGCTTTCCTAGTTGAAACTTATAGGTTTGAGGACTTATCAATGGAAATTTGAGTTAGTCACTTTAAACATCTAAATGAATTTTATCAGAACAGGCAATTAACTTTCTGTGACTAAATCACAATGCTCAAAAAAATAAATTAAAATAATAAAAAGGCAGATCAATTTTCAATCTACCTTTCAATTCAATAATATATAGTTTATTAGAACAACATCTTTCTAATCTATGTTACTTCCGAATTTCATGTTTTATTTATATCAATTATTGTACTTATAAGCATTAATAACCGGTAAAATTACATGGTTGAAATCAAAAAGTGTTGTGTTAGAAACGACATTTGTATCAGCCTTATTAGTAGCTTCAACAATAGCCCAGCCCACACCATTTTGTTCAACCATTACAGGATCCCAGTAGATGTCACCGATACATCTTCCGTCTTTTACATTCTTTAAGGCATTAATTAATTCCAGCATAAAGTCTTTTTGGCCTTTTGGCGAACTTTCATAATAACCTTCATATGTACCATTATTCTTTAGCTGGCCCTCATATCCATTTGGTAAATACTTATAAAAGTTGAATCCAGTTTCCATAATGATAATATCTTTATCATATCTAGCACAAATTTTGTTGCAGAAATCAGCAATCTTGTTTGCTGTAAGCTTTGTGTAGTAAGGGTAATATGAAGCCCCTATGATATCGTATTTAACATTATAAGTTTTACAGCTATCAAAGAACCATATATATTTATCAGCATTACCTGCATCATCCAAATGTAAAATTACTTTTGTACTGGAACTTGCCTCTTTTACTGCTGAATAGCCTGCATTAAGGAGCCTAGCTAAATTTGCAAAATTAGATGTGGAGCCATATGGGTATAATATACCTGCTTGCATTTCATTTCCAAGTGATACCGATTCAGGTGTTATACCCTGTGCTAACATCTGCTCCATAACACTTTTTGTATATGTATAAACTAATTTCTCCAATTTAGTAACTGCATCCGCTGTAGATAATCCAGAAATTTGCGACTTCCAATCTGCTGGAATATTCTGAGTCAAGCCATTTGTCCAAAAATCACTATAATGTAAAGTTAACTGAACCGCCAAACCTGCTTTTTTTGCACGTTTAGCAAGATTTAAAATATCATTTATATTTTGATAATTATCCTTGCAATAATATGTACCGTCTCCGCGGCCCTTTCCTGGATTATTGTATAATCTGAGTCTTGCAATATTCCAACCATTATCTGCTAAAAGCTCAACTGCATCCTGTTCTTTTCCGTTTGAATCATAAAACTTTGCTCCCATGTCCTCTACATAACATAATTCAGAAATATCTCCTCCTACATAGAACTTCTTTTGCTGAGACTGATTGCTTTCTCTATAAATAGTAAAATCATCTAGGTTTACCCAATTTTTTGCGTTAGCATCACTATAGAAACCAATTCTAATATTTCCGTTTGAACTCACTTGGATTCCTCTCACTGTAACCAAGGTCCATCCATATTCCTGTGAATTCTCTGTATTCAAAGCATTTGTTACTGGAATAGCTGTCATACATTTGTTTTGTCCTGTTCCGTTTGCATAAAGATATGCACTGTTCTGGTTTCCACCATTCTGAACGTAGCAGGTTATATAATAATAGCCTGGTTGTAAGCCTGTAACGTCCTGATAAATATCCGATACATAATTGGATTCAGCATAACAGGATAATTGATATCGTCCCGTACGAGAAGCTCTTGAAGATGCGTAGGTGGCACCTGATGTGTTTTGGTGGCCTAATGTCCATCCGTTAATACTGCCCTCTTCAAAGCTAGTATTGGTAAATTCTGAATTTCCAGGTTTGCCTGTCGGTAGTGAATCAATTATTTTCATCAAATAGCTTTTTAAAACTGCGAAATCAATAGCATCTACCTGACCGTCTAAATTTACATCAGCAGCTGATAGATTTATGCCTTGTAAATCGCTGCCTAATAATACTTTTTTTAATACTGCATAATCAATAGCATCAATATTTCCATCGGAGTTTATATCACCATATGTAGTAACAGAATTGTTAGCATATAACGAATGGGTTGATATCGAATCGGCCTGTAAAAATCCATCATTTGATGCTATATTTAAATTTGAATTTTCGCTGACTGTTACAGAATTTAATGTTAAAATGCTATCAGCTAAGGTTGTATTTGGAGATAAAATAGTCATTGAAGCTATAACAGCTAGTGATATTAGTGCATAAGCTTTTCTTTTCAAAACAAGTCCTCCTTTTGGTACTTTATTGAAGTTATTACGGTTAAAAATCTTTGTACTTTATAAGCTTTCAAAAACTCTATTTGTGACAGCACTAACACATTGCTGAACTGCAAAATCTACTCTCGTTTATGTCAGTATATATGTAGGTATCAGTTTTCAAGTAATAATTTATTTATAAAACAATGTCATTTAGAAAGGCTTAGCTGTAGTAGCAAAAAATATTGTGTCCCCTTGTGGAACAGAGTTTTTCACTAGTTTTTGAGTCCCATAGGTCGTAATAGTTTAGTTTCAGGGCACAACTACTAAAAAAACTAGCATACTCTTAGAAAGCAGAGGTTATTCACTGAAGTCTGACCTTAATTTTGTGTACAAATTGGGTGCGAAGGTTAATATGGAAATAATATTTTATTAAATGACATAATATGTAGATATCGAAATATTTCCCATATTTTAATGATACAATGCTAAATAAAATCTGTAAAGTACAATTTATTTAACCTTTATTCAGCTCAACTTTCCAAGTTTAAAATGGGTTACTATTCAGTCATTAAGAGAAAATGACATATAGAACAGTTTTCATATATTCATTTAAAATTGAAGCTGTTGATACATATGAATGAAAATAATAGGTGTACAATATTTGCCGATATAAATGGAACTTTATTCTAGATGCGTAAGAATAGGAGTTTTTAACCTTCTGATAAATATTTTAAGCTT
>JAEZIB010000075.1 GCA_023416275.1 Bacillota bacterium
ATAAAAACCACTTGATATCCAGTAATTCCAATGGTTTCAGGCGGATTACATAGAAGGTTCTTGGCTTTTTGACAACCAGTCTGCATATGTCAAGTAACAATGGAAAAGTTTTCGGACAGTCTGGCCAGTAAATCCTCGACAGGTGACTGTCGAGGATTTTTTGTACAAAAAAGTTAGGACTGAACCTGAGAAGGCACGAAGCGTTAAGAATTTTTAGCTGAGTGTCAAGTCCTCTCACTCCAAACCAGACAATTCCCTTCCCAAGTTTTTTATAGCTGATAATTATTAAAGTTAGCTAATATTTGGCAATAATATAGTAATAGCTTTAAAATCAAGCTTATTAAGCTAAGACAGTTAACCACACTTACCCCAAATAGAAATAAACAGCAAAAATGATTATTTAAAAGATTTGTAGGCTGAAATTTAATTGAATTATAAAAAGGTTTGATACATATTGCCTTATATAATATAATATTACAGTAGTATAATCGCTAGTTAATATGGAGTAAATTCAATGGGAAAAATTTTAAAAATCTTAGGACTTAGTGTGCTTGAGGCTGCAATTATAATAATTATCTTAATATTTATAGTAAGATTAAAGCTTCCTATTACAGGGATGTATATTGTTTTTGGTGTAACTGCTATTATATTTCCGCTAATGCTACTTTTAATTTACAATAGTTTTTTCGAACGGGAAACACTAATTTTTGTGCCATTAAGCTTGGTTTTAGCAGCTTTGTATTCGCTGGGCATTTCAGTATATAGCTATTATGGCAATAGCAGTTTTTCAAATATGTTTAATGAGTTAATGTACTTTATATATTTTTTACCCTCAATTATTTATTGTGGGATGGGATGGATATTTTTTTCAATAATATCGAGAGTATCAAGAGATTCACGTAGATAAAAACAAGTTCTTTGTTAAGAAAAGAAGGAGAGTTTTATGAATACCAACAGTGACTGTATTGGTTTTTTGGATTCTGGTTTCGGTGGAATTACAGTTCTGTCAGAAGCAGTAAAGCAGCTTCCTAATGAAAACTATATATATTATGCAGATATAGAACATGTGCCCTATGGAACAAAAACTAAGGATCAGGTTCGTACTTATATATTTGAAGCAGTTGAATTTTTGGTTATGCAAGGTATAAAAGCACTAGTTGTAGCATGTAATACAGCTACTAGTATAGCTGTCAGAGATTTGAGAAGTATGTATACCTTTCCGATTGTAGGCATGGAGCCAGCTGTAAAGCCAGCAGTTCAAAATGGCAATGGCAAGAGAGTACTTGTTCTGGCAACGCCTTTGACACTTAAGGAGGAGAAGTTTCACAATTTGGTTCAAAGAGTAGATACAGAGCATATTGTTGACTACTTAGCATTTCCTGAATTAGTTGAACTGGCAGAGCATATGATATTTGATTATGAAAAAGTTATTCCCGTTATTAAAGAAAAATTAGAAACCTTCGATATCAGTAGCTATAAAACCTTTGTTTTAGGTTGTACTCACTTTCCTATATATAGAAAGGCATTTAAGGAGGTACTCCCAAAGCATATAGATGTTATTGACGGAAGTGTAGGGACCATTAAATATTTAAGTTATCTGATTGAGGAAAGGGGTATTTATAATACTCAGAAAACAGGTGGTGAAATAAAATATTTTGACTCGGGGAAGCCTGTTGAGAATCAGCAAAGATTAGATGTATTTAATAGAATACTAACAGAATTGTGAAAATATTTTGCTTAATCTTAATTAAGTAATCTTACTGATTTGTCTAGTTTTAATTTAAACAAAATTCTCTGATAGCAGTAACACATAATAACCCGTTAACATAAAATGTATTGTAGCAAAATAATACTTTATGATTTGGAAGGAGCGGGGGATAATGGGAGAAGAACATTTTGGCTATAATGATGGCCTTTTACTACATGGTGATATAGTTTGTGCAATGAAAAAATATATTGGCCAAACAGTTACAATATTTACAACTAGCGGTGGGATGTCTGGATGCGGATTTACAGGTGTCCTTCTGGGAGTAAATGAATGTTTTGTTAAGTTAATCACTCAGATAGGTCCGGCACCGGGTTGTGCTATAGGCAATTCATGTAGCGGAACACCTTATGCAAACGGTATTGGTTGTATGGGAGATAATATGAATATGCAAAACATGAATCCGATTGGAACAGTGGGTTCTGTAACGGATATACCTGTTTGCAGTATTGCTTGCTTTACTCACAATGCAATCTAATTAGCAAGTTTTTATAAAATTATACGCATAAACTAAAAATATTAAACAAACCGTAATGTCGATTTTTCTCACAACATAGTTAAAATATTAATTTTATCGAAAAGCTAAGATCTAAAATTTTTTGGATTTTAGCTTTTTTATATGCAGGATTAAGCTGTACTATTTGTTGCAAAAACTTTTATTAGTATTATTTCTTGATAAAAAAGGGAAAAGTATAATTTATGTAGAATTATTTGTATAAAATGAAATATGATTAACTTATTTTTTTATAAAATGACTATACCGGGAGTTGATGCAATGAATAAAAAAGAAATGATAGCATTATTGCTTGCTGGAGGACAGGGGAGCAGATTAGGTGTTCTCACAAAAAATGTTGCAAAGCCAGCTGTCCTATACGGTGGTAAATATAGAATTATTGATTTTTCCTTAAGTAATTGTATAAATTCTGGGATTGATACTGTTGGTGTGTTTACACAGTATCAGCCGCTTAAACTTAATTCACACATAGGGATAGGCAAACCATGGGACATGGACAGAATAGATGGTGGAGTAACAATATTGTCGCCGTATTTAAAAGCTGAGAGTGGTGAATGGTTCAAGGGAACCGCAAATGCTGTATATCAGAATATTCACTATATAGATAGGTACTCGCCAGAGTATGTTATTATATTATCTGGTGATCACATTTATAAGATGGATTATTCGAAAATGTTGGACTTCCATAAGGAAAACAACGCTGATGCAACTATATCAGTTATAAATGTTCCATATGAGGAAGCTAGCAGATACGGAATTATGAACTGTCACGACAATGGAAATATCTTTGAGTTTGAGGAAAAGCCCAAGAATCCAAAGAGCACGCTTGCTTCTATGGGTGTATATATTTTTAATTGGTTAACGCTAAGGGAGTACTTAATAAAGGATAATGAATGCTCTGAATCAGATAATGATTTCGGTAAAAATATAATTCCCTCAATGCTTAAGGATGGGAAAAGTATGTGGGCTTATCAGTTCTCAGGTTACTGGAGAGATGTTGGAACTATACAGGCGTTTTGGGAATCTAATATGGACTTGGTGGGAAGAATTCCGCCTTTTAATTTATTCGATGCTGAATGGAAGATATATACTCCAAATCCTGTAAAACCAGCACACTACATAGGTCCATCTGCCTGTGTCAAAAAATCTATGATTGCCGAAGGCTGTACTATATATGGTACAGTTATAAATTCTATATTATTTCCTGGAGTATTAGTTGAAGAAGGTGCTGTTATACAGGATTCAATTGTAATGTCAAACTCAAAAATCAGCAAAAATGTTGCAATAAATAAGTGTATCATTAGTGAGTTTGTTACTATTGGAGCAAATTCTAGACTTGGAGAGGGTGATGATATACAAAATGAGTTAAAACCTAGTATATATAATTCTGGTATAACGGTAGTTGGTGAACAAGCAAATATACCTGAGAGTGCAATAATAGGCAAAAATGTTATGATAGATGTAGGGGTTAGCTCGGAAGACTTTGATTCACTATTTATAGAGTCAGGAAAAAGCGTATTCAAAGGTGGTGTCATAGAATGAAAAATGTAATGGGAATAATACTGTCAGGTGGAAGAAGCACAAAGCTTAAAGAGCTTTCTACAATGAGGTCTAGCCCTGCAGTTCCGGTTGGAGGAAAATATAGAGCAATAGATTTTGTACTTTCAAACATGGTTAATTCGGGTATAAGAAATGTGGGAGTAATAACTCAATATAGTTTCAGATCCTTAATGGATCATTTAGGTTCAGGGAAAGAGTGGGATTTAGATAGAAAAACTGATGGGTTATTTATTTTTCCACCGTTTCTAGCAGATGATAATTCTGGCTGGTATAGAGGGACTGCTGACTCAATGTACAACAACCTCACTTTTTTAAAGAGAAGTAATGAGGAATATGTACTTATATCTCAGGGTAACTGTGTATATACAACAAACTTTGATGATATGCTTAGGCAACACAAGGAAACAGAGGCTGATATAACAATTGCATATAGAGAGATGAACGATGTTCCAATAGAAGAATTGTCTAATATGGGTATTCTTCAAGTAGATACGGATCAAAGGGTAATAGATTTCCAAGAAAAACCTATACATCCTAATTCACTTTTTGGCTCGCTAGGTACTTATGTAATAAAGAGAGAGTTACTGATGTCGTTATTAGAGGAATGTGTAGCACATGGCTATTATGATTTTGTTTTAGATATAATAGTAAAGATGTTGCATAAGCTGAAGATATATGGCTATAAATTTAATGGGTATTGGAGAAGCGTTTCCTCAGTACAAATGTATTACAAGTGCAATATGGAACTTTTGAAAACCGAAGTGAGCAACGATTTGTTTGGCTCAGCAAAGATATATACAAAAGTAAAGGATGAGGCTCCTGCCAAGTTCAATGAAGAGGCAGAAGTTAGAAATTCAATAGTAGCCGATGGTTGTATAATAGAAGGAACAGTAGAAAACAGTGTACTATTTAGAGGTGTTACAGTCAAGAAGGGTGCTGTCGTTAAGGATAGTATTGTCATGCAGGAAAGTGTTATAGAAGAGAATGCTACATTAAACTATGCAATACTTGACAAAAGTGTAATTCTCTCAAAGGGTAGATGCTTGAAAGGCGAGGAGACCTGGCCTATTATAATAGGGAAAAATGTAATGGTATAGGGAAAGTTAATGCTAACTGACATTTTGTCGTTTTTTCAGCAGAAACATAGGAGAAGCAAGTAATTCATGCAATTATTTTAAACCAACTTTCCATAGATAAGTTTGAACGCTTATAATTTCATCTTGGAAGGGTGAATAAGTCAAAACCACTCAGAATATAACTTGATTCTGAGTGGTTTTTTTGACTCACTCTAATATGTTTTTAATAGTTAAATCACATTTTAAATAGCCTTTTAAATAATATCTTTTCTAAATTCAGAATACGAAGTAGTAGTTTCAATGTCCACAACCCTTCAAAACTCTAGGTTTACCATAATGAGACTACGTGTGCAGAATAACCCATTACACAAGGGTTACAAGTAGTTTACAACTCTGGGATTATGTTGACTGTACGAAATGTAGGGTGATATAATTACTCATGTAGTCGAGAG
>JAEZIB010000116.1 GCA_023416275.1 Bacillota bacterium
GTAATACACTTAAGTTCTGGAAATATAAATCCTTCTTGTACTACTTGATGTCGTACAGCACTAAATTCGCTCATAATAGCTTCTATATTTCTTTTATTTTCACTTGGTGAACTTTTTAAAGAATCAATCATTTATTTCCATCCTTTTTGACCTACACATGCCCAACTTCGGTCATCTAATTTTCTTTTTTCTAAAACCTTTCTGGTTTTTTCTTTTGAAATTGCTGTAGCTTTTACAATCTGTTGGTTAGCCAATTCGTATTCCTGTTCTCTTCCAAGTGTTTCAGCCAACTTAACATAAAAGCTTATGAGTAAATCATCCCTTTCATTTAAAGGTATGCTTCCATTTTCCTCAGCAATCCTGATAGCCTCTAAAAAACCTTTAGTATCTACTTCAGCTTTCTGGACATAGTATTCATTTATTCTTGAACGTGATACTGTAGGTGTTCCTTGGGGAATTCTATATAATGAAGGTATATCACCTGAATAAATAAAGCACCCTCCTCCCGCAGAATACCTAAGCCATGCATGCTGATCCTCAGAAACTCTTTCAGATGGGAATGGATATTTATATGCTACCGCTGTTTTTACAGAGGTTGAAGAAGTGAGATTAGTATATCCTAACTCTGTTCCAATCAAAATCCACGCATTCTTACCTTGAATAGGATTATTCTTGTGCCCTTCAAGAATTTCAAGGATAGACGGTGTTAATTTACTTTCATTAACCGGATTACTGTTTTCATCAATTACGCTAAAAGTAGAATATACTACATTAGCTTCAGGATTTTCACAAAATATTCTTCTTACAGTTTCTAGCCTCTTAGGATCTGAAATATCATCCGCATCGTTAAAAAGTATAATATGTGAGTTATGCTTATATGCCCATTCAATTCCTATATTTCTACAGATTCCTGGGCCATCATTTGTTTCTTTAAATATTACTTTTATTTTTTCAGGGTTTTTCTCCGAAATTATTTTTAAATATTCTATAGCCTCTTGACATGGAGACTTATCATCGATAATAACTAATTGCCAATTATCATCTGTTTGCCTACATATCCCATCAATCGCTTCTTCTAAATGTATTCTACTCGCATCATTGTCTTGTCTCCAATGAGCCATTACAAATGTTGCCGTTCCTTTAATATAATCATCCTTCATTATTACACCCCTACTTTAAAATTATAATAATTAACGTTACTTAACGCAGTCCAATTCAGCTACTACATATTCAGAAATTGCATGAATGATAATTGTATGTATGCTCTCAATATCTTCCATAATATCAGAACTAACGATAATTGATAAATCAGCCACCGAAGACAACCTTCCGCCTCCCATTCCTGTTAATCCTATAGTGTACATTCCAATCTTCTTTGCAGTAAGAATTGCTTCAATGATATTTCGTGAATTTCCACTTCCACTTATCACAACAAGAATATCTGACGCCCTTGCTCTCTTTTCAAGTTGAAAACTGAATACCTTATCATAGCCAGCGCTTTCTGCCAAGGAAGTCATTGTGGACATATTGCTATTTAAACTTTGAATTCGTGATCCAAGATTATTTTTCTTAATATTATCTGATATTATAGTAGAAAATAAATTTGCATTAGCTCCACTTCCACCATTACCACAAACAAATACAGATCCATTTTTATTAATTGCACTAACTATCTCATATGATACTTTTTCAATAATATCCACAGAAATTGTATCTAATGATTCGCAAAAGAATTTAATCATAGACGATAGCGTCATAATCAATACCTTCTTTCAAATTAACTAATACTCAGTTAAAATATTGTTTAAGATACCTATCCTAATATAGCTCGATTATTAAGGCACTCTGCTATGGCTGCTTCATCCCATAACAATTGCGTTCCGCATTTTTCGAAACTAAATCTGAACTCCTTCAGCTGGCTTAAAGCCCTACGAACCATATACTTCTTTTCTGGTTCACAAAATACAAGAATAAAGCCTCCTCCACCTGCACCTGTAATTTTAGTACCTGTGGCACCTGCTTTAATTGCAAGTTCTATAAGCTCATCTATCCTCTCATTGCTTATTTCACTTGCAAGTTGTCTCTTCATGTTCCAGCCTTCTTGCATCAAAGGTCCAATTTGCTCGAGATTATTGCTTAAGATAATATTATAAGCAACTTCCACTTGCTCCTTCATCTTTCGCAGAATAGGTCTTGTACAACTAATATGCTTGGTTTGCTCTTCAAGTATACTTTCAGCTTTACGTCCTATTCCTGTATAAAACAATAATAAATACTTTTGAAGTGCAGAGTATATGTCATATCCAGGGTCAACAGGCTGTACACTAACAGTGCTGTCAGGTTTAAATCTGATAATATTTAACCCCCCGTAGGCAGCAATATATTGGTCTTGTTTTCCTATCGTTTTCCTTAATATGCTAATTTCAATATCACAGGCTTGCCTCGCAAGTTCCTCATCAGATACTTCTTCATTTTTATAAGCATAAAATGCATTTAACAATCCTACAGTCAAGCTACTAGAAGAACCTAACCCAGTTCCTGTGTAAGGTACTTCTGTAAGTATTTCAACTTCAACACATCCTATTATGCCGGTTTTTCGCATAGCCTCGCGTACTATGGTATGTTTGATTTCATCAATACAGTCTACATTTTCCTGTTCAAAATATTTAATATGTATTTTATTATCCTTACTTGCTTTAACAATTACATATATATATTTATCTATAGTACAGCTTAAAACTGCTCCATCTTCTTCACACGTAAATTTTTCTAAATCAGTACCGCCACCAAAGAAACTAATTCTAAGCGGTGTTTTAGAGATAACCAATATTAATCTCTCCTTATTTTATTGCGAATAATAATATAATTAAGATTTGCATTTTTTTAAATAAATGCATTTATGTTTTATTTAGTCTTTCTAATTGCAGTCTTGCTTCTCATTTCATTTATCGCTGAATCAAAGTAGTCTTCTAAGCTATTCGTCTGACTCAAATAATCAATGTAGTCGCTCATCATAGCTCGAAGATTTTTCTTAGGCTTCCAGCCAAGTGCTTCAAGCTTTGTAGGTGAAGATACTATGTGTCTGACATCACCCACTCTGAATTCACCCTCCATTGTTGGTTCAAGCTTACTGTTCATGCAATCAGATAATTCCTTAAAAAACTCTAATACAGTAGTGCTTATACCTGTTCCGACGTTGAATGATTTGTAATCAGCAGCTGGATTTTCCAATACACACATATTTGCTGCTACAACATCATCAATGTGGATATAATCTCTCTGAGACATACCATCTTCAAAAATAATAGGTGACTTTCCTAGTGAAATCTGAGTGGCGAAACTTCTCAATATTCCAGTATATAAATTATAAAAAGACTGCCTCTTACCAAGTGTTATTGAATATCTAAGGCATACGACTGGTATTTTGTGTCTCAGTCCTAAATTATGACCAATTAACTCCTGAGAATATTTTGATATGGCATATTGAGTATTGGGATCTACAATTTCTTCCGAAACATGAACATTCTGCATTGTACTATCGCATACAGGGCATCTATGTTCCCACTGACCCTTTAATAAATTTTCAATTGATCTTGGCATTGGTTTAAAAGTTCCGTGTATTGGGCAGAAATATTGTCCTTCACCATATACCGCTTGAGAAGATGCAATTACTATCTTTTTGATATCATATTTCTTTTCGGCAATAACCTCAAACAGCATTGAAGTCCCAACACTATTTACATCAAAAAACGTGCTATAATCCTGTAGATATCCCTGATGTGCAGCTTGATGAAATACAACATCTACACCTCTTAATGCCTTGCACATTAATTCTTTGTTACGAATATCCCCAACTATTAGCTCAGCTTCCTTTGATAGATACTCAGGTACTTTTCCGTTTGGATGTACTGGTTCAGCCAATGCATCAAGTATTCTCACTTTATAACCCTTTGCTAAAAGCTCATCTGTAATATGAGAACCAATAAATCCCGCCCCACCTGTAACAAGTGCAATCATATAAATTCTCCTTCATATTTAAATTTTCCGCTTAATATAAAATCTACCGCCGAAGGCAAATCTTCTTTGATATAATGAGGAACTACTTTGGAATCACTCAAAACTTCATTGTTATTTGTCAGCAAAATAGTTGTAAGACCAAAATCCAACCCTGCCATCACATCGGAAATGCTATCTCCTATAAAAATTCCTTTTCGTATATCCAACGGTAGTTCTTCAAAAGCTTGTCTAATTAATCCCGTCTTAGGTTTGCGACAATCACAGTTTTCAAATGGTGTATGTGTGCAACAATATATTTTGCTAATTAGTGCACTGTTATGATACAAATGCTGACACATTTTTTCATGAATTTCATTTAATGTATCACCACTCATAATCTTACGTCCTACTGCAGATTGGTTCGTTATTATTACTACTGCATAGCCCTTATCATTAAGGCGCCGAATAGCATCCTCTACATTTGGAAGGAAAACAAATTCATCCCAACACTTTATGTAGTCAGCTCTGTTTTTGTTTATTACACCATCACGGTCAAGAAATACTACTGGTTGTCTAAGTTTATCCCTGAGCTGAAGTGCTAAACAGTGGCACAAAAACATATGTATCCCTTCAATATACGAAGGTTTTTCGTTTTCAACTTTATATACCACATGGGAATTTTCCATTAATTCATTCGGGACAAAGCCTGTAATCGAAACAACACGTAAACCTCTTTTATAGCTAAATTTTGCTGCCTCAATAATACTTTTCTGTGGTATAGTTGATGTTAATAAAATTAAAAGATCTTGTGCATTAGCATGTGCTTTTATATACTTGACATAAACCTGGTCTGAACTATAATCATTAGACACAGCTGTAAAAAAAGGCATATTATCTGATAATGAAATAACCTTCATTCCGAATCCAAGTTTTTCCATTATATTATTATCTGCATTTATTATTAAATCATTTGCAAAATGGCTAGCAGTAATACCACTGATGCCATTTCCAACCAAGAATATTGTACGCCGCTCCTGTGATGCTTTTATGATTTCATCTAAAATATTAACAAAAGACGAATTCTCTAGTGAAACAAAAAGATTTGTTATATGTCTAAGATAATCAGTAATAATACTTGTCACACGATTCCCCCACTTCATGTCTAGTATTTCTAGTCTCTATAATTCTAGTAATTACCATACATTCTAAACTTATGATATATAAACCGAATTAAGGGTTTATACAAACTATCAAATATCAAGTTAATACTTTTTTTAAAGATGAAATTAAAATGATAAGAGTATCCCTTAAGAAATAAATGCAGTAAAGTTTGTATGGATTTTTGTAAAGTGGGGGGAACAAATTCTCATAGTAGTCAATCATTAATATCGCGTATTCCACAGTGCGCCTCAAAATCGGATAATTAATTCCATAAAATTAAGATACAGTACTTTTCCACATTACATATATTTTTATCTCTATAAATATACTTTTCAAATTTATACAGCTAGCCCATTCACTTACTACTATTCATTAAGCTATAACAACTTTTAATATATATCATCAATAGTTAACGTGACCCAGCAAGATTAACAACTACATAAGTGCTTGATATTTCAATTTCTAAAAAGTATTTTAATAAATAATGCGACATAACCATAAATGGTTATGTAAAAAGCACAGAGTCATTTTATACTACTAACCAATAGATTATCGAATCCTATCAAGAATATGAATGACTTATAGCTCCTATATGTTTTAGCTCTATATTTCCCTACCTTTCTATATATTACATTTTTATAGAATAAATTTCAAGCATTTTTAATAAATATCCATATTTCCATAAATTTTAAGTTTATGCGACTATAAAAATAATAATTAATTACAACTTTTTTTAAATTTATTGTTATAAGAGAATAATAATAGAATTTTTACCTATTATTTTAGATGGCCGAATAGAAAGGGACTCCAGAACAGGCTAAAGCCCATAAAATAATAGTTACAGGAATTTATCTTATTAAATTCCTGTAACTATTGAAATTACGCTGTTTTTATTTAAAATGCAAGTTTTATGTTCCAATCGTTGAAGTTATTAATTACAACCCACATAAATATCCTCTAACTCTGCTTTTTATTATCCATTACCAAGCTCTTTGCAACTACATTCATCCTTTTAATGTTTAGTGCTGTTAGATGGACAATTTGTTCACTTACCTTCTCTTGAACTTCCCTTAAAAGCTGTTTTATCAAGCAGCCATAGATAAGCACTAAATCCATTTCTATATAAATACCATCTGGTCTATTTTCTGCCCTAAACCGGGATATTTTTGATACACCTTCAATACTGGAGGTAACATGCTCTACTATTTGATATATTGTATAATCAGATATAGTATAGCTTCCCATGTAGCTAAAGGTTGGACGTACAACAGATTTTTCGCCCACCAGCTGGTAACTGCCTTTTCCCTTTCTTCTAAAAATCTGAAGTGGATCTAAAAAATAACCCGAAAAGTCTTTTTTTATTTCAAAAGTAGGAACAGGAATTACGTGCTTGCCCTGTTCTCGTCTTGTTGAAAGTGCTTGTTTAATCTCATATTCGCTAGCAACATCTGTAATGTATACCTTTTCTGTAATTGGTGCTACTCCCAGCCTTTCTGCAATTGTTTCAACCATTCCCTCTGATGTACCAATAATCAATAATGCCTGGGTATTATATCTCTTTAGAGCATTAACTACATCTTCTGTATGCTTTTTATCAGTAAATAGAGCTCTCTTAATTGATGCAATTTTAGTGCTTTCCCTCTTAGCAGAAATACCCGCAATTATTTGATTGCCCTTAATCAGCAATCCATCATCTATAATATAGTCAGTTCCACGTTCTCTTGCAACCCATGACGCTCTATGGCTTTTGCCAGTACCACTTGGTCCAATAAATCCAATAACCTTCAAAAAGTATTCCTCCTAAAATAATCTATCTATTATAAATATGTAAATTGACCTTGTATATGGTCATTTATGACTTGTACACCTTTTGACTGCTCACCTAAACTGCTTAAACTATAGTTATTTAAATATATAGGGAAAAAGAGAGCCTTAAGACTCTCTTTTCATTTTCCCGGACATTTTTCTTTAGTAATTATTCGTTTTTTCAATTGTATATTGTCTATCTTTTCTACAGTATATTATTTAATTTTTTATCTATCGTTTTGTATATTTTAGTCTTTTGTAATATATAAAGTACCTCATATGCATAAAAGCAGATACGAAGTATTTTAATCACAAAAAAACAAAACAACTGAAGCTTAAAATTATTTTTATATGCACAATATAATATAATTACACAATATATTGTATTTATATACTTTCCTTTTGTCAATATATATTATAAAAATATGGTAGCAAATTCCCAATTAACAAAATTTTCTACTCATTTGTGTCTATTTTAACTAAATTAAATTCGCATACACAACAACCATTACATAATACAACCTTTCCAGAAAATATATTTTTTATGGTATCTAGGAGTTTTTGATTTTTAAACTTCTGCCAGTTATGAATTACTATGTTTTGGGGAGCTAGGGTTATTAAAGAGCTAACTAACAAATCATCATGGTTTATCTCTGTTTCAGGCAAATCATATAAAAAGTCTTGCATACAATCACTTGTAATTTCATGCTTTTTTTCATCTAATAGTACATATTGCTCATCCTGCTGCATAATCACATGTACAACATTAAATTTAGACTCTTGTATTTCAACAAAATACTTAAGAAGTCTAATAAACTCTTTGTACTCTCTTTCTATTAAAAAATCATCCACAGCATCATCAATAATATCCTCAAGTTCTTTAATATAGTCCTTTAGTCTAAAGTTTATAAAGCCATCTAGAATTATGCTACTTGAGCCCTCAAAGTATTCCAAAAATTTTTTAACTATCATATTTCGCCGTCTGATTTGAAATAAAGTATTAAAAAACACATTATCGTCATTTCTTATATTTTTCTGTGAAATTCTTAATATGTCTTTCTTTTCATTTGCGTTAAAATATCCATAGTTACTATTTATTATTCTTATTAGCAGCTTTTCTTCATATTCCTTAATAACGTGTTCAGCAAGTGCATTTGACACATGATATTTAAGTAATTCAAGTTTATCTGAGTTATTAGGGACTAAATCATCTTCTTCTATATTACAAACGACCGAAGTTGTACCCTCAAAATCTATCTCTTTTATATAATAATTAATTCTTTTTTCTTTTAGTTGCGCAAGCTCTTTTTCAATCTGTTGTACAATGTTTTCTGCGTTATCGTTAACTCCTATAGAGAGATATTGATATTGCATCAACTTCACTTCCCTTCGTGTGTAGTATATGTGTTGATAAAATTTGTATGCAGCGAACGTTTTGCAATTTATGCTAAAAAACAAATTCGATAACTGCTACTTTTAATATTATATTTTTGCTAAATCACCATCATAAAGTCTTTCTACATTATATGCATTGCAATTTTTATCGGTACTACACGTTAAAGATTATTTCTGTATTATAGGAATTATAGTTCCTAAATCCATTAGCCTATCATCATTAAGCATAACCATGTCTACATTTTTTAAACTTAAAAAACGTAAAATTTCTTTATAGTTCTTGTGGAGCATTAGATCACCTGTAAATGCAAGTCTGTTTCTTCCAATCAAACCAGTTGCTCCTCCAAGGAATCCCATATCAAAGGGTTCTAGTCTTATTGACTTATCAGGTTCAATTAGTAGTGCGTCTATCTTAGCTGTCTTTGCCTTTTTGTAGATATCATTATCAGAGGTAATTATATTGTTTTCATTAATGATACAAGTTAAACATTTTGAGTAGCCTTGATTAACATGTATAAATTCTATTCCTCTTTCTATAAGAAGCTTTTTCACAACAGGATCTGTATATTTTGTATTGTGAAAAGCATATTTACCTACTCTTGCTATATTGTATGCAATAGTATAAGGATATTTATCTTTCAGTATAGCTTGTCCCTTTAGCATATCAAAGCCAAGAGCAGTCAAATCATCTATCACTTTCTGTGGTGTATTTGGAGCATAGACAATTATATTCCCATGTATATGATGAAACATAATGTCAGGATGATACGCCACTGCAGGATATATATCTGGATGCGGCAGCGTTTCAATCAATAAGATATTTTGCTTTTTTAATGCTTCCTTAATTTTATTTGATGCTCTTTTATCAATAATTACTACACCAACATCACTTGTAGGTAAATTAGGTACTTCAATAGGCTTCATACTAACCTCCAATCTTGAAAAAATCAAAATTAACATACTTTTATATATTTTAAAAATTTTTATAATATAGTTAATTTTAGGTATCACACATAATTTTTATATTTCATATTATACTAAAGAAGAGCATGTCAGTATTAATATTTTATATTTTATATGACTTTTTATATAGCAAATAAGTTTCAATACTAACTGCCTGTTTATTCAGACGGTTATTTAAATACACCGCATTCCCTTTAAATGGGAGTGCGGTTATTATTTGTTTTAAAACCATTATTCTATTCGGAAAAATTTCTAAGTATAAAAACTAAATGTATTCAGATAATATAACTGATTAAATAAGCTTAATTAAAAAAAGCTTATACGTTAGTCAAATAAAATATAGAAGGAGTTGTGACCATGAGAACATCTTTGGATAGAGTAGCATTAATCGTTGTAATCATTGGAGCTCTAAACTGGCTTTCTGTAGGATTATTTAATTATGACTTAGTAGGCTCCATATTCGGAGCCACTTCGCTCATTACAAGATCAATATTTACCATTGTAGGTATTGCTGGTTTATACACCATCAGCTTATTGTTCAGAGAACAAGAAACAGTTAGAAACCATCATTAATTTACTATCAAAGTGGCGTAGTTTTCAGACGCCACTTTGATTAAAAAAGTTCTTAAAACCATTTTTGTACTTTGCTATAAAGAGTTCAGTAAGGACTGGTCATTTAGTAATAAATTTCCGTTATATTTTTATTAATATTGCAGATTATATTAGTACACCAATAAAATCACAATTTAGTGATCTGGTGAAAAACTTATCTTATAAGGAGGAATACGATTATGGCAAGAAGTAAATCAACATTTGAGAATATGAAGTACGAAATAGCATCTCAGGTTGGCGTTAATTTAAAACAAGGCTACAATGGTGACTTAACTTCTAGAGAAGCTGGTAAAATCGGCGGAACAATTACCCAGAAGGTATTTGAAGCTTATACAAATTCCAAGAAATAAGAATTAGTAATTAAAATAAAAGGATACCGTATAAACGGTATCCTTTTATTTTTGAGAATTTTTAAATTATAACTATATTTAAATTTAAGCTTTATTACTTATTAATAATTATATATAATTAAAATAGATATACACTTTAATTATTTGCTTAATATGTTGTAGGCATATTTAATATGTATTTTCTAATAATTTACAAAGGATGCATCTATGACAACAATCAAATCAATATTTGCAAAACAACTACCTAGAAGATTTCTAATACTTATTGCCTTTGCAGCAGTAGTATATATGCTAAGAGGAATGGCTAATATGTTCTTATTAACCTTTATATTTGCTTATTTAGGATATACTGCTTCAAATTACTTTTTTTCTAAGGCAAAAATTGTTAACTCCAAGTTATTAAAAGCAATCATAATTGTAATATACTTAGGTATTATAGCACTTGCAATGTCAATTCTATATAGGTATATTCCAGTAATTATTTCAGAGTTAAAATCAATAATATTTCAAGCAACTGTTTTTTTAAACAGCACTTATGAAAATGACACTCTAAATTACGTTATTTCACTTATAAAAGATTTTAAAATTACAACCTATATCGGTGATAATGTCGATACTTTGTTAAAGTCTATAACTAATATTGGAAAATGGGGATTTGATATATTTATTGCAGTAATTTTGAGTCTATTTTTTATACTAGAAAAAACTAAAATATCTAAATTTACTTCAGGTTTTAAAAACAGCAAAATAGGTGTAATTTATGAAGAACTATCTTTTTTTGGTAACAAGTTTCTAAAATCCTTTGGAAAGGTTATTCAAACACAAATAACAATATCGTTTATAAACTGTATATTGTCTATGATACTTTTATCTATTCTAAAATTTCCACAAATATTAGGATTAGGATTTATGATATTTGTTTTAGGCTTAGTTCCTGTTGCTGGTGTAATTATTTCTTTAATCCCACTTACTATAATTGCCTTCAACATCGGCGGCTTCAAAATGATAGTATATATTCTTGTATTAGTTGCTATTTTACACGCTCTTGAAAGCTATATACTTAATCCAAAGTTAATGTCTCAGAAAACAAAACTGCCTGTTTTCTATACTTTTGTGGTTTTAATTGTATCTGAGAACTTACTTGGAATATGGGGACTTATTATTGGTATTCCAATATTTATGTTTATACTAGATGTACTTGAAGTTAAGCAATTTGATATTGCAGCTAATTCCGACTCTGAAAATACAGAATAATTTAACAGCTACCACAAAACTATTGGTGATATAGCACTCAACCTTCCAATCTGAAAATTTGGTGTGAGAGACTTATCAAAATAAAAAGTTAAATAATTGCATAAAATAATATGGTTTACTCGACAACAAACCAATGATAGGTCTCCTTCACAGATAGATTTTTATATAGGAAAGAGAAAATTAAATTATTACTTGTGTAAATATTTTCGGTATTATAAAATTAATATATCAATTTTGGGGAGGTATCTCTTATGGCATGCTATAATGTAATGTCCGTTTTGACAAATAAAAGAGTTGAAAATGTTAATGAAATGCAACGCGTTCTGACTGAATCAGGATGCATTATAAAAACCAGACTGGGTATTCATGATGCAAGTGAAGATTATTGCTCTAACGAGGGACTTATTATTTTGAATCTTGTTGGTTCAGAAGAAGAAATAGCATCTCTTGAAGAAAAACTAAATGAGATACCGGGAATCAAGGCTAAAAATAGCAGGCTTTGTTCAGATTAGGATTATACCTTTCAGGTATATATTTGAAATAGTTCAGCTATAATAGATTATTCATATTCACACAAGCTTTTTATCTACAACAAAATATTTGGAGGTCACTTTTTATGGCTGAACCAAAGAAATGCAGACAATGCGGCGGAACATTCTTATATACAACAAATGATGATATGTGTTTTAGCTGCATTCAAAAAAATGAGTTGGAATTCAAAAAAATCAAACAATTTTTAAAAGAGCATCCAAGGTCTTCTATAGGAACTATATCTACCTCGTTAGATATCAGCGTTGCCACAATTCAGAAATTCATTGATGAAGGCAGACTTGAAATGATAGATAAAATAATTATTAATGATTGATAAGCAGTTCCTTTTGGGACTGCCTTTTGTTATTGCCTGTTTACGACACATAGTATTATCAAAGAGGATTATTTTATCAAAAATAAAAAAGTCATATTTACTACATTTAGTGTAAATATGACTTTAATTTTTGTTAATGAAATCTTCGCTTTCATTATTCCAGTGTTTCTATTCTTCTTCCTGTTCCCAGCTATGATATACATTTGATACATCATCAAGATCCTCAAGGTTTTCAAGAAGCCTATCCATAAACTTAATATGCTCTGGGTCAGTTAGCTTTGTAGTCATATTTGGTATCATAGATATTTCAGCTTGCACAAATTCATAATTCTTTGCTTCAAGTTGCTCACGAACTGCTGAAAAATCTGCAGGATCTGTGATTATTTCATAAACTTCATCTTCTACGTTGAAGTCTTCTGCTCCAGCATCAAGTGCTTCCAGCATCAAAGTATCCTCATTAACTTTGCTGCTCTTCTCTATTAGTATAATTCCTTTTTTATTGAACATAAATGAAACGCAACCGTTCTGTCCCAAGTTTCCGCCGAACTTGTCAAAATAGTGTCTTAAGTCTCCTGCAGTTCTGTTTCTGTTGTCTGTAGTACATTCACATATAACTGCAACTCCACCTGGGCCATAGCCTTCATAGGTTATCTCTTCATAATTTGAGTTGTCGCCATCACCTGCTGCTTTCTTTATACTTCTTGTAATATTATCGTTAGGCATATTTGCTGCTTTTGCCTTAGCAATAACATCTTTTAATTTTGAGTTTGTACTAGGATCGGCTCCTCCTCCTTGTTTTACTGCTATTACAATTTCCCTACCCAATTTAGTAAAAACTTTACCTCTCTGAGCATCTGTTGCTCCTTTTTTACGCTTTATAGTAGCCCATTTTGAATGACCTGACATAAATACCTCCTAATTACATTCTATATAATTTGAATTTTTCAATAATAATATTTCAATACTCCGACTTAAATTTGTCTGCTACTCTTAATTAGCTTAACTACGCTTATTTGAAATATTATAACGCCTAGATTCAAAATGAAATTTCTCGATTGTAGAAAAATTTCATTACATCAGCTTTCTTACTCGTTATAAATAATCAACTATCATAAATTATAATAGTAATTAATTAAATAATCAACCTTCCATCGCTTCCTAATGTTATGAAAGTTTTCTCACCCAAATCACATATAGCTCTGTCATTGGTGTTTTCAATAATTTTATCTATCAGCTTTTCTTCCTTTCCAACCTCAATAAGTACACTTAATTCAACATCCTGACCATATTGTATGTCTTTTATTATATTATTATCATTCATAAGCATATTTTGTAATTTCCCAAAAAGTGTGTACTCTACTACAATATTTAGTGTAAAGCAGTGTTTTCTTGTTACTATCTCCCCAGCCTCTAAGCCCATTGCAGAACTCTTGCTGTATGCACGTATGAGTCCAGCCGCACCAAGTAACGTTCCTCCAAAGTATCTTGTTATCACTACCACAACATCCTGTATTCCCATTCTCTTGATAACCTCAAGTGCTGGCATTCCTGCCGTACCCGATGGCTCTCCGTCGTCGCTGTATCTTTGAATTAAAGTTTCATTGTTAATACTATATGCATAAACATTGTGAGTGGCATCCCAAAACTTTGTTTTGAGATTATTTATAAATTCTACAGCATCATTTTCATTGGATACAGGCTTAACATTTGCTATAAATCTTGATTTTTTTTCTTCAAACTCCGCTGAAGCAGAATTTAGTATTGTTTTGTACTCTAATAACATCTTTAGACTATCTGCCTCCATCCAAAAACTACAGAAAATTTATCACTTAATTTTAAAAATAGCACTCTCCTACAAAATATGGAGAGTGCTGATTATTTTAATTTACATAAGCATGTAGTCTTTCCAATTTGCTTTGTCTTTTCAAACTCCAAAAAACAACGCTTACGTGTCTATTACTCAGCTTTATATTTTGAATAAGATACGGTAATAAGAGATTTGTCTTGACTATAAGTAATTTTCTGCAAGGCTTCCTCGATTGAGAAATATGCGCCATCCTTAAAGTCTTCACCTTTATTAACTTCATAACTATTATCAAGGGATTTCATAATGTACCATGTAATTTTATTACAAACTGGTCTTTGACGTGTTACAGAGAAAAACTCATAATTGGTATTGCCCGCTGGAGTAATAATTTCTGCATTAATTCCTGCTTCTTCTTTTACTCTTCGTACTGCTACCTCGTCAGGATAATCACCATTTTTAATTACCCCTTTAGGAAGTACCCATTCATCTTTCTCATTTTTCAGAAGAAATACTTTATCCCCTGAAAATACAACTCCACCTGCACAGTTTCTAACAAGCATAATCAAAACCCCTTCCTGATAGATATTTTAAAGGTAGATAAAATTAATAAAATATATACTAACTAATTTAATTTCTAATATTATCATACCTTACTTAGTAAGTTTATACAAGAATAAAATCATTGAGTCTGCTTAATTTGTCTATTTTTACAACAGCTTTTACACTAATTCCAGCTTCCTGGTACTCTTGGCCTATTACCTTGCCATTTTCATAAATATATGGCATAACCCAGCCAACATTATATGGAACAAGCAGATTTATCTCTTTAAGACGCTCTTTAAAACCTTCAGTTATTGTCTCTAACAATTGTGAGATGCCGTTTCCAGTAACTGCTGATATCTCACAAACCGACGTATAACCCATTGAATTAACTCTACCTCCGTCCACTGCAATATCCTGCTTATTTAGCACAAGAATAGTGTTTTTTGTTGAAGCACCCAAATCTTCAAGTAATGTCTCTACAACACCTATTTGCATCGCTGCGTTCTCATTTGAAGCATCCACCACATGCAATAGCATATCAGCATGAACCGCCTCTTCTAAAGTTGATTTAAATGCTTCTATCAAATCATGGGGGAGCTTTCTTATAAACCCAACTGTATCAATAAGCACAGCCTCTCTTCCATCAGCTAATATGAGCTTTCTGGCAGATGGGTCAAGGGTTGCAAAAAGCTTATCCTCCACAAAAACTGACGAGCCACACAGTTTATTCATCAACGTTGATTTCCCAGCATTTGTGTATCCAACTAATGCAATAACAGGCGTGTTGTTTTTTTCCCTGCCTTCACGCATAAAAATACGTCTCTTCTCCAATAACTTCAGCTCACGTTCTAAGCCTGTTATCCTTCTACGTATATGCCGTCTGTCAACCTCAAGCTTCTTTTCTCCAGGGCCTCGAGTACCAATTCCTCCCCCCAGTCTTGAGAGTTCATTACCTAAGCCAATCAATCTTGGTAACTTATACTTAAGTTGTGCCAACTCAACTTGCAGCTTACCTTCCTTTGATTTTGCTCTCTGTGCAAAAATGTCAAGTATCAACGCAGTTCTGTCTATTACTCTTGCGCCTGTGAGTTCTTCAATATTTCTTATTTGAGCCCCAGAAAGCTCGTCATCAAAAATTAACAACTGAACATCTGTGGCTTGGCACATTAAAGCTAATTCCTCTATTTTCCCCTTACCGACATAATATGCTGAATCTTGATTTTGTTTTCTCTGTATAACTTTATTTAAAACAATTGCTCCAGCTGTTTTAGCCAGCTCCTCCAGTTCATCAAGAGAATTCTCGGCTTCCCTAAGTGACATATCCTCTAATCTGCTATGTGAAGTTTCTAAACCAACCAAAACTGCCTTTTCAGCTGACTCTTCATTTTGGTAAATATCAGCTCTTGCACTGGTATCAAGCTCTTCGATTATTTTATAAATATAGTTCAGCCTTGTATCACCAATAGTAAATGGACCATAAACATCTGCCTCTTGTTCAAGATTTAGACAGCCTGCATATATTTCAGTTATCTGTCCGTCCACTATACCAATGGCAATCATAGCATCCAGTCTTAATTTTTGCAAAGTTTTTATGTCTACCTGTGACAAAGTACCCTTCCCACCCGGATGTGTATGAATGCATCTAATAGCTGATAACCTGGTACTTCCTCTTCTATTGTCCAGCTGTGGCAATGTTGCCGTTCCACTATCTCCAATACTTATGTCAACCACAGTGCCTCTTCTATTTATTAGAACCGATATTTCTCGATTAATTTCAAAAGAAATCCTTGAAATTGTTTGAGCAAGCTCAACAGGCACTAACTCTCTGGGACCATATTTGACATCATATAGACCTTCTAGCTCATTTAACAGCCTGTCTTTTATTGATTGTGTATTTCCATTTATTTTAATAAAATCAGCCTCCTTAATTAAATATGTAGTTCTAAATTTTTACTGCTAACTAATAGCGTATTACACCCCAGTTGATCCAAATCCCCCGCCTCTATCTGTTCCAATACTTTTAACAGAATCAACCTTCGTTAATATCATTTTAGGCACTACCTGTAAAACTATTTGTGCTATCCTATCGCCTTTTCTAATAAGATATGTTCCGTTTTTATTTCCCTTCTCATCAAGAGTAAATTTTTCATTTATATTTTGATTTTGATTAACAACAGAACTATTATTTACTATTATCCCTAATTCATCCCTGTACCCGCTATCAATGGTTCCTGGTGAATTTGGAATTCTAATTGGTGTTTTTAAGGATACTCCGCTTCTGGGTCTGACTTGAATTTCATAGCCTTCAGGAATAGCAAGCTTTAGTCCTGTTGGAACCACTATTGTTTCTCCAGGCAGTATAGTCACTTCCTCCGCAGCATATACATCCATTCCTGCGTCACCTTCGTTTGCATACTTTGGCAGTATTGCGCCTTCCCTGCAAACCTCAACAAAAACCTCTACTGACATTATATTTTTCCTCCCTCATTCTAAAATCAATAACTGTTCCGTAATTATTTCTGCAATAAAACATTGATAATTCTACCACACCAATAGATTTTTTATGTGCGAAGTTGAGTAATTTGTGCCTACATATCAACATTATACGCCCCTTTGTAAATGTCCTTTTGTATATCCTTTGGCTCTTATTTTCTCAACAACTTTATCCTTTTCTGAGTAATTGCAATTGTCAATTAAACTTCTGTGTAAATTAACAATATCATATATTTCCTGTACACTTTCGTCAACAAAGCTAAGTCTCATATATTTAACTCCAGCTTTACTAGCTTGTCCAATAAGCTCAGGAACAAATATAACATTTGAATTAAATATTGTACTTCTGCAATCCACACAGTCACATTTGACCAAGAATGATGCACCTTTTCTATCCTTCAGTTGATAAACTCCGTTTTTACATACATTATTGCATTTTTGTGGTATTTTTTCGGATACGCTTCCACCTACAGGGCAATACTCACTTGTCATTACCGGTATTTTACCATATATTCCTATTTCTGCTTCAAATTTTCGTGGAATGCTTATGGAATTAAGTTGCGACAAATTAAGCTCATATGACAGCGTTGCCCCCGAGTATCCTGTTTCCTTCAGGAAATAAATTGACCCACCATTGAGTATATTAAAGGAATAATCTCCAATCAGCTTTACACTTTCACCAAGCTTGTCCCTTAATATTTTTGCTGTTCCAATATTTCCCACTAAAAATCCATCAACATCTTGAGAAATATCTCGTAGATTTTTTTTAAATATTTCAGAATAATTTCCCTTTATTATAGCAGGTATATACGCAATTATTTCCTTACCTTCTTCTCTGCATTTACTTGCTGAATGTTTTACAGCGTCCTTCAGAAGGCTAACAAATGGCAAATACAATCTATCTGCATTTATTTTATTAAAGTCTAAATTATCAAATTCGCTGTATAGCATTACAGATATTTTTGCCTTTTCATTTGTATCATGATTTTTTTCTGAGGAAATCGGTACATTTCCCGGGAAATATTCTATAGAACTAACTAATTCATCATTTCCCGTTATTATTTTTCTCCTTCCCGATAATATCCTCTCATTTTCGAGAAGCTCTGCAGCTTTACGCCTTATATTATTCAGTTCGCTTATTGGTATTACGACATTATTATCTATGTTCAAAGTTAGCTCCACAATATTAAAGGGTGTAGACCCCATTTTCCCTAATTGTTCGCTAATTCTTTCCCTTGTCAGAGGTTTATTTACTGCTTCTTCAGGAAACAAATCACCAAAAGCAGATACACTATTACCACTGTCATCCTTTAGGCACAATACTGGGAGCTGTCCTATTTTTAATGTAAACTCAGCTGAAATATCTGCTTTTCTGATACCCTTTGCATACGATAAAGCAGCCTGTTCCAGCAACTCCTTATCTGATGTCTTGTAAACTCTACTCCCTTTTTCAACTTTTCCTTTTATAACTGATGCCCATACAACATCACCAGAATATGCACGTTTTACAAGCTTCCCATCTCTGACTATCTTTGTAATTATACCTCCTGGACTATCTTCAAACAATTTTTTTGACCATATTTCTATGCCATCACCATTTCCAAGCGAATTGTCAAGTCTTATTTTTACCGAATTAGTACCTCTATCCTGATCAAGAACAGTTCCAAGATATGTACCCCAATTCTTTGGCTTCTCATATGCCATCATATCTGATCCTGTCTTGCCTTGCAGATAGCCCTTTGAAAAGCCTCCCCTGTTAAAGCTTTGCATAAGCCTGTGCATATCATCTTTAGATACATTATATTCTTTTTTTTCTTTTTTTATATTTCGTTGTTCAATTTGGTCTAAATATTTCCTATAAATCCTGACAACTGAAGCTACATATTCAGGGCTTTTCATTCTGCCTTCAATTTTAATAGAGCTTACTCCTGCATTAATTAGGTCAGACAAGTTCTCTATAAAGCAAATATCTTTTGAGCTTAATAAGTATCCGCTATTAATATTATTATTATCCTTCTGTATAGAATACGGAAGTCTGCATGGCTGAGCACATTTACCCCTATTCCCGCTACGGCCTCCAATTATGCTACTCATCAAGCATTGTCCTGAATAGGAAATACATAGTGCTCCATGAACAAAAACCTCTATCTCAGTCGGTGTTGTTAGACAGATTTCTTTTATCTCAGAAAGTGTCAGCTCTCTTGCCAAAACCACTCTGCTAAAGCCCATTTTTTCAAGCTCAGACACACCTTCCCTGTTATAAGCCGTCGTCTGCGTGCTTGCATGAATTGTCATCTCAGGGATAGCTTTTTTTAAGCTTGAAGCAAGTCCCATATCCTGTATGATAAAGGCATCCACACCCATCTCATATGCTTTTGCTGCATACACTATTGCCTCCTGCATCTCATCATCTAGGACAAGTGTATTTAAAGTTAAATACACTCTTACTCCTCTTGTATGAGCATAGTCCACAGCTCTCTGGAGCTCCTCATCATCAAAATTACCTGCAAACTGTCTGGCATTGAGTAGCTTCCCACCCAAGTATACCGCATCACATCCATTTTCCACAGCTGCCAAAAACGCTTCATAGCTCCCAGCTGGAGCTAGAAGCTCAACCTTTTTATTTAAATCCAAAGTCTTACTCCTCCATATAATACTATTACGCAATGTACTGTATAAGCAGTGGCTCATAGCATTGAACATATTTGTGCGCTTTGTCCTAACACCTCGTATGCTCCCATTTCAAATGTAACCCCACATTTAAATGTAAATTACTCAACTCAGTCCTCTCTCAAGGCATATTTATTCACTTTATACCCAATACCTCAAAAGTTATCTAAGCTCTTGTGACCTGAAAACAATTCAAGTACATACGGCATTATGTCAACCAGCGAATTTATTTGCCTTTTCACGACATCCGCCTTGTTCCCTAAAATGATTACCGGAACCTTGTTCATTGTATGTGTCTGAACTGTCACATCCTCAACGTTTCCATGATCGCTGGTAATAATAAGCACATCCTGTTCAAAATCCATTAAGCTGGTCAGTTCTGCCAAGAAACTATCCAGCATTTCTATAACACAGATAGCTTCGTTCATATTAGCTCTGTGTCCTACAATATCAGTTATAAAATGCTCAAATAAAGTAAAATCATTATCTCTGCTTAATTTATATAAATTCTGAGCAGCTTTTTCAGGTGATATAATATTAACACTATAGCCTGATTCTTTTAAAATCTCACCAGTTATGTCATGGTATAAACCTTTATTATCCAAAAAGTCTACAACAGTTTTAAATTTTAAACCTGCTGCCATACCCATTACAGATGTTACAGACGGTCTGTTTCTTCTATCTGTCATATCCAGCATTTTAATTAAATATTCGTCCCTATAAACATTTGCGCTTTCAACCTTGAATCCCATATTCTTCAATTCAGAAAACATATTTACCCTATATATTATTTCTCTTAGTGAAGATGTGGGCTGCCCACTCATATGTCTGTTAATTGCCGCAGGCGCATTAACTCCTGTAAAAATTGAAGTTTGTCCTGTGGCACTCTGAGGAAGACCCTCTATACCCATTGAAGCATCAGCTTTGAACCTTGTTTCCTCTATTAGCTTTGCCAGCACTAAGGATTTGGTTGCATATATTGGATTTGTCTGATTATTTTTATTTCCTATTCCAACACCATCAATAAATATAAATATTACGTTCATTATTGTATCTATTCCCCTTTTTCTTCATATTACTCCACTATAGAGATAATGTGAACATAATGCCTTGTTATACCAAAACAAACACTTTATTATCATATTGTACCCAATATAGCTAGTCAATCTTTGTTGTTACAAGTGCAATTTGACTAGTAAATATGAGTTATAACTTAGTGATTTATTCTAAAACGATAGCACAATATGATATTTGTAGCTTTGTTAACTTGAAGCAAACAATTTTTATTACATATTCACCTTTCGCAGTTGAGTATTATAGGTGCGAAAGATTTTTTATGGGCAAAAGTTGATTTACATATATTAAAATAAATTTATATCCTAATAGCTCCCTGAAACATAAGAAAAAAGCCAGACGAGTATAAATACCCTCTAGCCTTAACTGCAGTAATCAATCTACATATCGTATCCAATCATAGGTTTTTGCACAATTGTCTTATTACTCTTACTACTCTTATCAATTGAGTTTCTAACCTCACCAAGCTCAGCCTCTCTCTTTGCTAACTCCAGCTGTAGGGATGTATTTTTTGAGGACAAAGCAGTATTCTCTTCCTTTAACTGAATGTTTTCGCTTCTGATTCTCTCAAATTCTAACCTCATGGCTTCTTTTTCCTTACTCATTAATGCCTCATTCTCTCGAGATTTAAAGTAATCATCTGCTACATTTAATGCAGTTAACACTGCAGCAAGCGAGGTGCTAAGCCTGTTATTACGAAACAGTATCTCATTCATTTTTCTATCGATATATAAGCCTACTTTCTGCATATATTCATCAGATTCGACTCCTACAAGGGTATAATCATTTCCGGCTATTCTAATAACAACCTTATTTTTTGAAGTCAAGGTAAATCAGCTCCTTTAAGCTCGCCTAATTACCTTGATTATACTATATAATACTATATTTCGGCAAACATATTATTTCTCTTTTTTGGTTTTTTATTAAAGTAATTGCATAAAATTAGCATTAGTCCATCTATTCACTATATTTTATCTTACCTTAATTAGCTTTCCTGTTTTAGGGTCTATCATAATAAGCCAATATCCGAAAGCGCCATATTTAGGTTTGTACCCTTCTGTCTGAGCCCAACTTCCCATGCTTCCGAATGGATTTTCATCTATTGAGTAGACACCGGGTATACCACAAATAAAATATTCTTTTCCCGAGCGTCTGTCTAAACGAATTCCAAAAATAATATATCTATATTTATAGTGGGCTAACATAACTTTAGGATTAAAAAGCAAATATGTTCTTATATTATTTCTAAATAAAATATTATTCAAATAGCCTGGGCTATTTATTTTCCACCAATTGAAGTTTTTGCTTTTCATTTTAAATGGATTGTAGCTTTCAAAGCTTTTATTTAGCTCATCCTTTAAATCAGGTAAGTCTAATTCTACTCTACCCTTTATTTTATCCATTTCAATTGATGATATATCCTTAAAGTTTTCTTCAACTGACCCCAATATGTCATTATCCTCTAAATTTAGCTCCGGTTCTTTCTTGACCGTTGCATTATTATAAATGCTTGTAAGTGTTGATGATTTATCGGCATTATAAATACTGGTAATTACCGATTCAAATTTCCCCGAAAAGTTTAATTTCATATCATTAAAGAGGTGGTTATTAGCCTGAAGCGTAGCTTTTCTGTCCTCGTTTAACATTTCTTTATCATTTATATGTACAGCATCTTTTTTTTCATATTCAATAGATTCTATATTATTTTCATTAATTGTAGATATACCCTCTTCTAAAGTGTCAAAAGCCATTTCTTCTTTCGTTACATTATCTATTTCATTCATATAAACTTTTTCAGTACAATTGTTAGATTGGTCAAAATCTATTTTATTAGTGTAAACAGCTTCTTTTTCTTTTCCGCTTCTATCTTCAAACAGCTCAAGCTCTTTTCTTTCATCTGTACTCTTGTTAATTTTTTCTTTCGACTGGCTATTAATGGCCTCATCGAAGCTATCAGCAGATCTTTTATCTACCATTATACTGCCACTTACATTTTCTGTATTTTTAATAGTTTCTTTTTTTTCAAAACCCTTTCCCAAACCATCACGAATTTCATTATTCAGATTTTTTTTATCTCCGCTCCTTTCATTATTTAATACATGGCTGTCAAATTCACTTCTCCAATCTAGCTCCTCCTTTGCATAAGCAACAAGGGGACATTTTAATACAGGTGAATTACCTGATAATCGCAAAATAATAGCATAAATATTAATTTGCTCCAAGGATAAAGAATTTGTACTCACTTTTACATCTGCTCTACCATTTATATTGGGGATATCACAAATGACAGTATAACTTAGGTTGCTATCTTCTTTTTTAATTCCATAAAGCTGATAAGCGGAGCCCTGCCTATTTAGCAAATTATTCAGTGATAATTGCAGCTTTGCCTGTTCACCATTTATTTCAATCTTTAGGTAGCCTGATGGATTTCCAACATCATTATCCATACTTTTGAATATATGAAACTGCTTTTGAAATTTATTAGCCATGGTGATATTCTCCTTTTGTAAATTTATGCTTACAAAACAACAAACTGTACAATGCTTATTTACAGTTAAAAGCCATAATTTGCTCTTAATGTTGAATAACAAATGTAAAATCGTATTAGTTATACCTTAACATTAAAATATATGCTTTAATTTATAAACTATGCTACTTTTTTACTTAAATTAAATAGAATTGTAGTAAGATATTCTCATATCACTGTTTACATATGAATTCCTTCAAAGTATAATAATAAATACATGTAAATTTTTTGTTACAAATTTTGTTATTATTTAGAAAAGAGATGTGAATAATTTGTGGGTACTAAGTTAAAAAGATTAATAATAGGGAAGCCTCTTAAAAATGAGGAACTTAAAGGTGAAAAGCTTAATGTCCTTTGGGGACTTCCTTTGTTATCAAGCGATGCCATTTCATCTGTTGCTTATGCCGGTCAGGAAATACTTCTGGTGTTACTGCCAATAGGAATGTTAGCATACAGGCAAATGGCATATATTTCGTTTGCAATAATTGCACTGCTTGCTATTTTAACACTTTCATATAGTCAAACAATAGAAAGTTATCCTAACGGTGGCGGAGCATTTATTGTGGCTAAAGAAAATATAGGCTTAATTGCTGGTGTTACTGCTGGTTCTGCATTAAGTATTGGGTATATATTAACTGTAGCTGTAAGTATTGCCTCTGGTGTTGATCAGATCACATCTGCTTTCACCGATTTAGAACACTATAAGGTTCTGATTTGTGTACTGCTTATACTATTTATGACCATAGGAAATCTTAGGGGAGTAAAGGAATCTGCTAAGATTTTTAGTATACCAACATATTTGTTTATTTTTTCAATTATCATGATGCTGGTAGCTGGTATTGTAAAAATTTATAACGGGTATATACCCGAGCCTGTTGAATTTACAAAGAGTACTCTTGAGCCTCTTTCAATAATTCTTATATTGAGAGCATTTACAAATGGCTGTGCTGCCCTTACAGGTGTTGAAGCAGTCAGTAATGCAGTGCCAAATTTCAAAGCTCCTTCAATTAAAAACGCGAAGAAGGTTTTATTTCTGTTATCGTTCTTTGTTTTAATTGTTTTTGGCGGTACATCTATTATAGCAAATTTCTACCATGCTAACCCTGAAAATGGAGCATTGCTGATTCAGATATCTGAAATGATTTTTGGACGTTCAATTATATTCTATATTATTACAGGGCTTTGCTTCTTGATATTAGTTCTTGCTGCAAATACGGCTTTTGTTGGTTTTCCAAACCTTATTTCTGTTATGGCAAAGGAAGGCTATGTACCAAGGCAGCTTAGCATGAGAGGTGACAGGCTCAGTTTTTCAAATGGAATTATTGTTCTTTCCACTATATCAGCACTACTGGTAATAGTGTTTAATGCCAATGTAACATCCTTGATAGGTCTTTATGCTATAGGCGTATTTATTTCCTTTACACTATCTCAAACAGGTATGCTTTTCAAATGGGTAAAGGAAAAGGGTAAGAATTGGATTTCAAAAGCGGTAATAAACGGCTTCGGTGCTTTAGTTACATTTGTAATTGTAATTGTTATTGCTGTTACAAAATTTACTCAAGGAGCATGGATAGTCGTTATTGTAATACCTGTGATGATATTCTTAATGCTCAAGGTGAAAAAGCACTATGCTGCAATTGGAAAGCAGCTAAGAATGAATAAAGAAGAACTTGAAAGTGTTCATATAAGACATAATACTTACAGAAACCGAGTAATAGTTCCTATATCAGGCATTAACAAAGCCAGTATAAGGGCTCTCAGATATGCTTCTACAATATCAGACAATGTTGTAGCCTTTAATGTAGCAGTTGATGAAGAGGATGCTAAAAAGGTAGCGGAGAGATTCAAGTTACTTGATTCAGATATACAGCTGATTACAAAGTATTCTCCTTTTAGAAGAGTTGTAGACCCCTTGCTTAAGTACATTGACTCTACAGAATATGATTATCAGAAGGGCGATATTATAACCGTAATTTTACCTCAATTTGTGGTTAGATCCTGGTGGAATAAAATCCTTCACAATCAAACAAGATTATTTATTGAGCGTGAATTGTTGAAGCATTACAAACATATTGTAGTATCTACCATGCCTCTTCAGCTAAAGCTTGATGATAAGGTAGTGAAATCTTATAAAGACGAATAGTATTCTTAAACCTTAATTTAAAGCCATAATCGATAAAAGAGACAAGTGATTAATACCGACTTGTCTCTTTTTAATTATCAGCTGTTTTTTTGTTCCATCAAATTTGACAATTCTCCGAACTTTTCAACTGATAAAACCTCACCTCTAACATTCTCATTCAATCCCATGCTGTCAATGATTTGTTTTATCTGTTCTTTACTCTTGTTAAAAATGCCTGCATTTGCTAATCCATTAACAAGAGTTTTCCTTCTCTGTCCAAAGGAAGCCTTCACCAATCTAAAATAAAGCTCCTTATTCACTTTTACAGGCGGCTCCTTTAAGATGTCTAGTTTTATAACAGTAGAGTGTACTTCTGGTTGTGGAATAAAGCAATGAGGCGGAACATCAAATATAATCTGCGGATGGGAATAAAACTGCACTGCAACAGATAATGCTCCATAATCTTTTATACCAGGCTTTGAAACCATCCTTTGTGCAACCTCTTTTTGTACCATAAAAACCATTCCATCGATACCCTTAACTTCCTCTAAAAATTTCATTATTATGGGTGTCGTTATGTAATACGGTAAGTTTGCTACAACTTTTACCCTATCAGCGTTATATTTTTCTTTATACTCATTTATTATAGCTTCAATATCTACTTTCATTATATCACTATTAATAATGGCTATATTAGAGAAGCCACTGAGATTGTCATTTAGTGCTGCAATTAGGTGTTTATCAATTTCTACTGCTACAACCCCAGCGGAAGTAGAAGCCATCTCCTTTGTCATACTGCCAATACCAGGTCCTATCTCAAGTATAAGCGTATGCGCGTCTATTTCAGCTGCAGAGACAATACTTTTTACAACACTATCATCATTAAGAAAATTTTGTCCAAGTGTTTTCGTCAGCTTTAAATTATGTTTTTTAATTACTTCCAGCGTATTATTTTTTATCATTTGGTCTCCTTTAAGAAAAATAGCTAATCTAAATATCTAGATTAGCTGTAATAGTCCCTTTAAAACTTTATTCTTTTAAAAACATGAAAAACTGGCAAAAAGCTTACTTCAATATATAAACCTTTACCTTTCTAACTCCCCATGCTTCTACCGCGCTATTAGTATCAAGATAAACATCTATCTTGTTACCCTTTATAGCACCTCCTGTGTCTGCCGCAACTGCATATCCATAATCAGCTGCCTTGCCCGGAACTTCCACATACACTCTTGTTCCCAGCGGTATAACTCTCGGATCCACTGCTATTATTCCTCTTCTAACCTTGGCTCCAGTTGCAGTAATACCAAACCCTGGCTCTCCAGGCTGTTTACCCGTATCTTTAAATGAAGCTGTGTATGAAGTTGCCTTCATATCTATTGCCTTTGAAAATCTTAATGTATCTCCACGTGATGTCTTGTAGTTTAAAACCGTACCCACTTCTACAATTCTGTCTAGAGGATTTGTAGAAACCACCTCTTCAACTAATTGCTTTGCGATCTGCTTTCCATTCTCATAAACTACTTTATAAATCTTTTCGCGGACTCCTTCTTTTCCTTGTCTAACTGTATTTTTTATTCCGACATCTAGTCGGTCATTCTCTTTAGTAATTGTTTTAAATGGAATAGATATTGCCTCAGTTACTGTCTTTTCATCAACACGGACTATCGAAATGTCCATATCCGGTACTATTTTGTCCTCCAATTTGGACTCAATAAATTTGTCATTTCCGTCAACGCTTATAGCATTGTCACTTAGTACCTCTTTAACAGTATCCTTATATGTCTTTACAGCAAGCTCTTTTCCATCAACTTTGATTGAAACAGGTACCGCTCGTTTAATTTGTATATTATTGTTTTTAATCTTTACGAGCTTTGCATCTAACGGCATATTTATATAGTCTTCATTTCTCACTTTTATGCCTGTCTGCTCTAATACCTCTCCAACTGTAGCCTTCATTGTTTTAATTACAATCTCTTGCCCATTATCGTTGATTACTACGTGTTTTTTCAATCCATTGAATACAAAAAATCCCGCAGTAATGGATATAACAACAGCAATGAGTATAATTGCAACATCGAAAGGCTTAATTTTTAATTTAGAAAAATACCTTTTAATATTTTTCGCAATCGGTGTCATAATACTAACCTCCTGTTAAAATATTCAAAGGGACTATTGTTATTTTAGTCTAAGCGCATATATTTGTCAAACTTATCACCTATATGCTGGAAATATTTTTCCTAAATAATCCCTTTTTAACAATTATTAACTGAATTTTAGTATATTAATCACCATTATAATTTATACCTAATAATATTTATGCTATTTTTAAATGTATTATATTGAAGTACTTCAGGGCACATTTTTTAATTCTAATATCATCCACTCATTAGTGTATGAATTAAATTCCATAGTTATAAATTTTTCATTGCTTCCACTTTTAAAAATATTGCCTTCCACTTCTTCATTGTTCGCAGTAGGTACTGGCTTAATTACTTCGAAAACCGTTTTAATCTGAATTTTCATTATATTCTCATTATCGTCTGTTAAATCAATATATGGTTCTGAGCTTTTTAACTTTATTTCCCTAAGCTCCTTTTGGTACATTTCCTTAAGAGCATTTACATCTCCAACCAAGGTTTTATCTACTGCGTTTTTGCTAATAAATGCTTGAGCATTCTCATAGCTTTTTGAATTTATGCTTTCTGTCCACTTTTTTATAACAGCATTTATAGATGTAGCATCAATATTTTTTTTAAGTGTAATAATCATATCATTTCTTAATTGAATTTCCTTCTTTAATTCTGCATTTTCGTTATTTAACATTGAGGAGTGTTCTCTTATTATCTCATTGTCATTTGTAATAGTTTCCAACTTTGTTTTGAGTTCTTTATTGAGTCTATCAAGGTTATTCATCTTTTCACTAAGCGTTTCAATAGTGAGATTATTAGACTGACTCATATTTTGAAAGCTTTCCAGTTGTTTCTCTCTGTCCCATAGTAAGTAGTTAAAAGAAATAAGTATGGCAATTAAAAATATAAATACAATAACAATAATAAACTTTTTCATATTTTTATCCATTCCTTTCACTTCGTCAAAGAAACCCATGCTTTTCCCGAAGCAACCCATATGATAGATGTAATAAATTATTGTTAACGCCTAGATTGAAAATGAAATCTTCGATTGTAGAAAAATTTCATTACACCAGCGGCGTGTAAGCGAGGCGGGAAATACTCTCACCAACTGAAAACCAAAACCATACCCGCCACTTATAGAAGTGGGAGAATTTTCTTGCCTCGTTATAATCAGAGAACAGTTAATCTATCCTAAATAATTTCTTAGCATTATTAAAAGTGGTATCTGCTACTTCTTGGGCGCTAATGCCTTTTATTTCGGCTATTTTATCTATTGTGTGAATCAGATACCCCGAATTATTCCGTTTGCCCCTAAAGGGTTCTGGCGCTAAATAAGGGCAATCTGTTTCAATGAGTAGTTTGTTCAATGGAACTGCTTTAACAACTTCTACAACCCTTTTAGCGTTTTTGAAGGTTACTACTCCACCAATGGATATGTGAAAATTAAAATCAAGCATGTCCACTGCCATTTCCGTGCTACCTGAGAAACAATGAAAAATACCACCAATCTCATTTGCATTTGTCTTTTTAATTATCCTAACAGTATCCTCATGGGCATCTCTGTCATGTATAATGATAGGAAGACTAAGCTCCTTTGCAAGCTCAATCTGCCTTTCAAACCACTCTCTCTGTATATCTCTGGGAGGATCACCGTAATAATAGTCCAACCCTATTTCACCTATTGCAACTACCTTTTTATTCTTTGAAAGCAGTCTGATTTTGTCTAATATGCCTTCATCCATTTTGTCTGCATATTCAGGATGTATTCCCAAGGCAATATAAATAAAGTCATATTTTTCAGCAAGTGCAATATTTGCATCTAAAGATTCCGGACTTGCTGAAGCATTGAGTATATAAGACACTCCATTTTGGTGTATTTCCTTTAGCAGTACATCCCTGTCTTCATCAAATTTACTATCATCATAATGTGCATGTGTATCAAAAATCAAAGTATCACCTATTTTAAAATAATTTTATCCCAAATCTACCACAGAACAACCCTTATCCTACTCTTGCACCACTTTCCATGTCTTTGTCTATCGTAACAAGGGAAAGCCCATTCTCATTTGAAGCTGCTAGAATCATTCCCTGTGACTCAATACCTCTTAACTTAGCAGGTTTTAAGTTAGCAACAAGAATTAATGTTTTGCCCACCATTTCTTCAGGTGTATAATATTTTGCAATACCCGAAACAACTTGCCTTGTTTCAGCACCAACCTGAAGCTTCATTTTTAAGAGTTTATCTGCTTTTTCTACCTTTTCTGCTTCTATTACTTTTGCAACTCTTAATTCAACCTTTGAAAAATCATCAATTGTAATAAGGTTTGCATTTGTCTCATTATCTGTATCTGCTGTAACTACCGCACTTGCAGGCTCCTTCTTTATATCCTTTTTATTGTCTTTTTCAACTTTTTCAGAAGGCTTACTTGCCTGGCTGATTTTTTCTATTTCTTCAAGCTCCTTCTTTACATCTATTCTCGGGAATATTATCTCACCCTTTTTAACACTAGCTCTTGATGGATACAAGCCCCATTCCTTTGCTTTCTCCCATTCAACAATAGTCTTATCCTCTATTCCCAATTGGCTCCATATCTTTTCAGGTGTTTCAGGCATAAATGGCAGAATAAGAATACTTACAACTCTCAGTGTTTCCACAAGATTGTACATTACCTGTGAAAGTCTTCCAGTATTTGACTCATCCTTTGCCAATACCCAAGGCATTGTTTCATCAATATATTTATTTGCTCTGGAAATCATTTTCCATATTTCCGTAAGTGCAGTATTAAACTGAAGATTATCCAGTAAGCTTTCTACCTTCTTTGGTGCTTCCATCACAATTTTAATTAAGTCCTCGTCAAAGTCACCTGATGTCTTAATATCAGGAATAGTTCCAGCGAAGTATTTGTCTATCATAGCAACAGTTCTGCTAACTAAATTTCCCAAATCATTAGCCAAATCAGAATTAATTCTATTTATAAGAGCTTCATTTGTGAAAACACCATCTTGCCCAAAAGGAACCTCTCTAAGCAAGAAATATCTAATTGCATCAAGACCATATTTATCTACTAATATCTTTGGATCGACAACATTTCCAATTGATTTAGACATCTTTCCGCCTTCAAGTAGAAGCCAGCCATGTCCATATATCTGCTTTGGCAGCGGTATATCAAGCGCCATAAGCATTGCAGGCCAAATTATAGTATGGAACCTCACGATTTCCTTTGCCATCAAATGAACATCTGCTGGCCAATATTTCTGAAAATCAGAATCATTCTCTGATAAATAGCCAAGTGCGGTAATATAGTTTGACAAAGCATCTACCCATACATATACAACATGCTTATCGTCAAAAGTTACCGGTATTCCCCAATTAAAAGAGGTTCTTGATACGCATAAATCTTCTAATCCTGGTCTTAAGAAATTATTGAGCATCTCATTTTGTCTTGATGTGGGCTGAATAAAATCAGGGTTTTCCTCAATCAGTTTTATTAGTCTATCTTGATATTTGGATAATCTGAAGAAATAGCTTTCCTCTTTGGTAATTTCCACATCACGACCACAGTCCGGACATTTGCCATCTACAAGCTGAGTCTTTGTCCAAAAGGACTCACAAGGTGTGCAGTACCAGCCCTCATATGAACCTTTATATATATCTCCCTGGTCATACAGCTTTTTGAATATCTTCTGAACAGTGCTTATATGTTGTTCATCTGTTGTTCTGATAAACTTGTCATTAGTTATTTTCATCAACTTCCAAAGGTCTGTTATACCAGCTACGATTTCATCAACATAGGCTTTTGGGGTTATTCCCTTCTCCTCAGCCTTTCTTTGTATTTTCTGACCGTGCTCGTCAGTTCCTGTCAAAAACATTACATCGTATCCAGTCAACCTTTTATATCTAGCTACAGCATCTGCTGCAACAGTTGTATATGAATGTCCTATGTGAAGATTACCGCTTGGATAATATATAGGTGTCGTAATATAATAAGTCTTTTTAGGCATGATTTCCTCCTCATTTGCCACAAATTGTTACCTTTCAATAGAAACAACGAGACAACAACATTTTTATTTATTAGAATAGTAATTATAATTACTCTTAAAATGTTATAATTATAAAAATTACATATTATAACTATACATATTTGTTAATAATTTTTCAAGGATAATATTAGAGGAGCTCTAAAATAAAACTCCCCCTACATTGTGCCTTTTTAGCAACATGAATAACTTGTCCTGCAAACTTATGTAGGATAAAATGACTTACGACGTAGCATAGCGAAAGGAATATTATTAAACATGGCTGATTTTATTAACTGCATTTACTTTACAAAAAAATACTCTAAAATTGTATATCCAATAGTTACAAAAAAAATATTGGAATATAGTAATTACGCAAGTAAAATCAGATCACGTTCTATAAGAGCTTATGCACTAGAGGCTTTAGAGAAAAATAAATTTGATTTTGCAGTTTCATCAGTTTTCATTCTATATCCACATGTTGATATATCATTAGCTACCGATGTTGTCTTTTCATTTCAAGCAATTATACAATATTTAGATACAATATGTTCCCATTCTTCAGCGAGTTCAGAATCATTTTTAAAGCTGATTTTTTCATCCCTAAAGGATGCAACAAATATTCGTTCTGATGATTTTATAAAATATTTTACCTTTTTCCCTTCCAAAGATGATGATGGATATTTGAGCATACTTGTAGAAAAATGCAGACAGAAGGTACTTCTACTTCCATCATTCGATATAGTAAGAGATTATATTGTTGCCTATTTGTCCTTATTTATTGATTTACAGGTCATAAAATATTCGTCTGACCAATATAATAGAGAATTAAATCTTCATAATTGGAGTGATGCCCATGCTCAGAATTATAGGGATATATCGCACTGGGAATTTTGCATGTCTATCGATTCGCCACTCACTTTACAGATGTTGCTCTCTTTAGCTACCAATCCTGATTTGACTGAGCATGAAGTTGAAAGCATAAATAATTCCTTCTTTCCTTGGATATGCGGTATTCAAAAAATACTGGAGGGTTATCTAAACTATAATGACACACTTTTCTCCAGAAGCATTAACCATATTTTTTATTATACTAATTTAAAAGAATACGAAGACAGAATCATCTATTTTATTAAAAAAGCAAATGAATACAAAGCCTCAAATTTCAGAGCTTATCGATGCATAATAAAAATATTACTAATCATATATGTTACGCATCCAAAAGCAACTGTTGGTATGAATAGGATTACAAGTAAAGTTCTAATGAAAGCCGGCGGTCGTGGAATGTTTATGTACAGCAATATTTTAAAGCCTATGAAAGCTGACTGACTCAAATATCCCATTCAAGAATTCTAGCAGTGCCGAAACTTATCAATGGTTTATTGCTAAAATTATTGCAGTTTTTTAATCTAGCCAAATATAAACCTACATGCCCATAATGAAGCTATGACACTAATGATATCAGCCATAATAGCTGCTATAAGTGTATACCTTATATTTTTGATACCGACAGCTCCATAATATACAGCCAGCGTATAGAAAATAGTCTCTGTAGAGCCCATCATAACTGCAGCAACTCTGCCCTCAAAAGTATCAGGTCCAAAGGTCTTTATTATCTCTGTTACAAATGCAAATGAAGCACTGCCTGAAATTGGCCTTAATAAAGCTAAAGGTGCTACCTGTGGAGGCATACCTAATAGCTCTATTATTGGTCTCAATATGTATATAAGTATATCCATTGCTCCAGAGGCTTTAAAAACACCTACTGCCACCAATAACCCAACTAGCGAAGGCATTATCCTTATAATTGTATCTATTCCCTCTTTTGCGCCATCAACGAATAAATCATACGCCTTAACTTTCTTTAATATAGCAGCAGCTAATATCACAAGAAATATTGCAGGTACTGCGAAATCTGATAAGCTTCTTATAAACCCCATAATCACCACATTCTAGCTTTCTTTTTTTTCATCCCAAACTTTCGATAATAACTTTGCAGCTATAATACCCATAATTGTCGCACATATGGAAGCAACCCAAATACACACTATTATTTCAGCTGGCTTTTTTGAGCCTTCAGCTGTTCTTAGAGCTATTATATTAGCAGGGATCAGTTGAATTGCAGCTGTATTTAATACTAAGAACATACACATTGAATCTGTAGCTGTCTTCTTATTTTTATTTAAACTTTGTAATTCATTCATAGCTTTGATTCCAAGTGGAGTTGCAGCATTACCAAGTCCAAAAAAGTTTGCCACCAGATTCATAACTATAGCCCCTAGTGCAGGGTGATTTTTAGGTATATCTGGGAATAAAAATATCAAGATTGGTCTAACAAGCCTACCAATCCAGTTAACCAGTCCACTCTTTTCTGCCACCTTCATTAGTCCTGTCCATAAGCACATTACACCCAAAAGCCCAAAACAAACTACGACTCCAGACTGCGCAGAATCCATAGCTGCTTTAGTAACCTGATCAATCCTACCATTTAAAATTCCTGCGATAAAACCTATTATAAGTAGTCCCATCCAAATGTAATTAATCATATCTACCTCTGAATATTTAGTAAGGTTCTTGTTCAGTTAACTTTCACGGTATAATAATAATTGTTTCTACCTTGACTTATTACGTTAAGCATCTAAAATAGATGTTGTATACCAATAATTTTATAAACATACAGCTCTTTATTATGTAAAAGTTCGTTTATTCATTATATTCAATAATTTATATTATTTATGACTAAAGTTTTGCTCATATTTTGTCGAATATAATCTTGTAAGCTTCAACCTATTCCAGTATTATTTTTCTATCTCTGTAATTTAATTTGTAACAAAATATTAACAAAAATTTAATATTTCTTTCATATAATTAACAAAGTGCCTGAAACGCACTAAAATTAAGTATTTTTCTTACATCCTTACTCTCAAATACCAATTTATTTTTATTATTTTAAAGTTGACGGTAAATGGAATATATGGTATTATAAATTCGAAGTTTGTCGAAATATAAAGTGTATATAGGAGGTTAATTTATTATGAAGTCTACAGGTATAGTAAGAAAGGTTGATGAGTTAGGAAGGGTGGTTTTACCAATTGAGTTACGCAGAACGTTTGATATTGCTGAGAAGGACGCACTAGAAATTTATGTTGATGAATCAACAATTATTTTGAAAAAGTACGAACCAGCTTGTATTTTCTGCGGTAATGCAAAGGATGTTCAAGTTTATAAGGGTAAAAATATTTGCCCTGATTGTCTAAAAGAATTAAAAGGTAACTAATATCAATTTGATTTCTAATTGCATTGAAAATAAAGGGAGCCTCCTATCAGAGGTTCTCTTTATTTTTATCCAAGCACTCTAGTTCAGATGAAGTCTTATGTTTATTAACACATATCTTATTTTTTCATTACTACATTATACACATCTCTCTTAATTATTCCTCTTTCATCAGCCACCTTTTTGATGGCGTCTTTCTTGGCTAATCCAGCATCAATATATGTCTGAACATGTTCCTCTATACTAATATCAGCAAATTTATTTTTCTCGTTTTCTTCAAGTATATTTCGACTCTGCCCCTCTACTATCAAAACAAATTCTCCCTTAGGCTGCTTTTCAGAATATAAATCTATAGCCTCAAGGATACTACATCTAATAACCTCTTCATGCATTTTTGTCAGTTCTCTTGCCATTGCTATCCTTCTATCCCCTAAAGCATTGTATATATCCTTTAAGGTATATGAAAGCTTGTGAGGAGCCTCATAAAAAATAATAGTTCTTATTTCATCCTTTAATCTGTTCAGGTGTTCTTGCCTTGCTCTCTTATTCATAGGCAAAAACCCTTCAAAAACAAATTGTCCTGTGGGCAATCCAGATATTACCAATCCAGTCATAGCTGCCACAGGTCCAGGTATCATGGTAACTTTGATATCATTATCTGCAGCCAGCCTGACCAAATCCTCTCCAGGATCTGATATTCCAGGGCTTCCAGCATCTGATACCAATGCTATATTTTTACCCAACTCCAGTTGTTCAATTAAATAGTTTCCCTTTGTATTCTTATTATGCTCATGATAGCTAATTAATGGCTTTTTTATATCAAAGTGATTTAGGAGCTTAATAGATTGCCTTGTATCCTCTGCTGCAATCATATCAACCATCTTAAGTGTATCTACTGCCCTAAATGTTATATCTTGAAGATTCCCTATAGGAGTTGCCACAAGATAAAGAGTACCTTTTTCACTCAATTTTTGTTACCTCTCTGCCATATATTTTGTGTATTTCATCTGAATAAGTTCCGTCTGAATTATATACATATAGTGGTTCTTGAACCTTTAGCTCCGGTTTCCCTCCCCTATTACCCTTTATTAATATCATATTAGGTTTTTTATAGGGCTTAGGATGAACAAATCTCAGATATTTTGGCTCTATCCCATTATTTCTCATACTGCATATTACATCTGCCAGCCTCTCCGGTCTATGAACCATAGCCAGTTGACCTCCTGATTTTAGTAATGCTGCTGCTGAACATACAACATCCTCTAGGCTGCAAAGAATTTCATGTCTTGAAATGGCCTTGCTGTCATGTGGATTAACAAGGCCACATCCCTTGTTTGTATATGGCGGGTTTGATACTACTAAATCAAAACTGGATTTCGTAAAATATTCATTATATTTTTTGATATCCCCATGCACTATTTGCACTCTGTCTTGCAGTTCATTAAGGATAACACTTCGATTTGCCATTTCAGCCATGCTTTCTTGTATCTCAAGACCCACAATTGATTTTGCCTGGGTCTTACCTGCTAATAATATTGGTATTATTCCTGTCCCAGTACCAATATCAAGTATTCTATAATTTTTTTTGATGTCTGCAAAGTCAGACAATAGAACGGCATCTACTCCAAAGCAGAATTTTTCTACATTCTGGATAAGCCTCAAGCCTTTTAGCTGCAAGTCATCAATGCGTTCCTTATCATTTATCTCAACCAATATGGCACCTCTAATGCAATAAGCTCTTTTTTATTTGAAAAAAAGGCCAAATAAAGGTTTTCCCCTTATCTGACCTTCATTACCTGGAAATATTACTTTTGTTCTGGAGCATCAACTGGACATACATTTGAACATGCGCCACAATCGATACAAGCGTCAGCATCTATTATATATGCGCTATCTCCTGCAGTTATGCAAGATACAGGACATTCTGGTTCACAAGCGCCACAGCTAATACATGCATCTGATATAAAATATGCCATTAAAATACACCTCCTAAAAATTAAGAAAAAGCATTCAATAATATCATGCGTTTCGCTACTATTTTAACACCATTTCTTAGTATTGACAATGAAATTATAAAAATAAAAAAACTAGTCCTCTAATTGCTTTAGAGCTTCTATGTCAATATCAGGCTCATCAGTAGTGGTTGCATCCTTTATAACCTTGACTTCACCTTCTTTGAAATCATACACTCTTAACTCATTATCATTTCCCTCGTCAAGCTTTATTTTGAGAGTTTCCCGTAAGAGATTAACGCCAACAACTGTTCCGTGTCCCTCAGGGGTATCTACTATAGCACCTACTTTAGGCACTCTTCCCAAAAGATCCTCATATGCTTCCTGTTCATATTTGAGACAGCACATAAGTCTTCCGCAAGTACCTGATATCTTTGTTGGATTTAGCGAAAGTGACTGCTCCTTAGCCATTTTTATTGAAACGGGTTGAAACTCACCTAAGAATGAATTACAGCAAAGCACTCTGCCACATATACCCATTCCACCCATCATTTTTGATTCGTCTCTAACTCCAATTTGTCTTAATTCAATTCTTGTCTTAAATACAGCAGCCAAATCTTTTACAAGCTCTCTAAAATCCACCCTGCCGTCAGCTGTAAAATAGAACAACACTTTATTGTTATCGAAAGTGTATTCTACATCTATAAGCTTCATATCAAGCTTGTGGTCGCTTATTTTTTGAAGGCAGATATTATATGCCTCTTTTTCTTTTCTGTCATTTTCTTCAGCATGAGCGGCGTCCTCTTCACTTGCTATTCTAATTACCTTTTTAAGAGGTGCTACTATCTCAGATTCATCCACTTCTCTATTTGGAACAACTACAAGTCCATATTCAATGCCTCTTGCAGTTTCAACAATTACATTTTGATTTAAGTCAATTAAAAACTCTCCAGGATCAAAATAATATATCTTTCCCGCATTTTTAAATCTAACGCCTACAACATTTACCATTATATAATTCCTTTCTATTAAAAGCTTATGAATGGACATACCTTATATTAAAAAACAACGCTACTTTCTCTCATATTGATGAAAACATGCTCTGTTGAATTTTCATTAACATAACCTCAATAGTAAGCTGGAAATTCGCGTTAACCTCCAGGCTTTTTTTTGCACTCCAAATAGCACGGATACTTTTCATCAGGCTAGATAGATTTATACCTTCATTCTTAATTATCATATCTTTTTTGTCGGAATTAATCAATATATTAAAATTACCTGTTTGATTATATACAACTATGTCTCTTAAAAACATCAGTATTACACGTAATATAAAGTCTATCCTATCATCATATTTCTCAAACAGCTCATATAGTATATACACATCAGTATCCTGAGATTGCAGCAATTGCATAACTTGATCTAAAACTACATCTCTTATTTCCAAATACTCAGGCAAATCAACCAAGCCTATTGCTGTCCCTATTACGCCATCAGCATATGACACAATAAAATCCCATTCTGGCTTTATAGCTCCATATTTGGCTTTAAGAATTTCCATTAATTCCTCATAACTTAATTTGTTAAAAAATATTCTTTGACATCTGGAGCGAATAGTGGGAGCCATAGCTGACCCCGATTGTACTGTAAGTATAAAAACTACATACCCTGGTGGTTCTTCAAGTGATTTGAGTAGTGCATTTTGAGCCTGAATAGTCATATTATCGGCATTATTTATAACAAAAACCTTATATTTAGAATATAAGGGTCTAATGATTATACCCTTTAATACATTTCTAATATCTTCAACACTAATACTCTTGTCCTCATCCAAATAAATTTCCTGGAAATCTGGATGAGAACCTTGCTGAAATAGCTGACAAGCTTTACACCTTCCACACGGTGCATCATCAGCCTCACACATCAGCATAGAAGAAAAAGCTAGCGCAGTTTCTCTTTTTCCAATACCATTAGCACCCTCAAATATATATGCATGGCTAATGTTATCACTTTTTATTGCTGTTTGTAAGGTACTCAACACCTTTTGGTGTCCTAGCATCGTAACGTTCAACCTCCTGCCGTTTACTTCCTCTATACTGTACAAAAGTCAATTACTATCGGCTGAATATCCGATGATATAATATCCATCAGTGCCAAAACAGTTCAAAATCTGATTAATATATCCTTACCTAAATCAAAGCGGTACCTGCCTCATTATAAAAACAAATCCAAAATTAATCCTCTGATATCATCTAATTTTTTTAATATACTTATATTGTCCTGTTCAGCCTTCAGCACTTCATTTGTCAGTTCTATAAGTTCTTCGTTGATTTTATTAATAATAGCATAAACCCTATGCCTACCACGCCTATCTAAAAAACTCTTTTTTGAAAAGCTGTGGGAGTGAGCAACTGCCTCATCGAGAAATTCTGATATTAGCTTTTTATAGATTTTTAAATCACGAATGTCAGCCTTTTTCTCAAGCTTTTTCCCCTGACTTTGAATCTTATCTGCAAGCGTCCTGATTCTTTCTTCATAATTTGAGGTTTCTAGCCTCCTCATCTGGGATGCAAAGTTAACATCTCTTTCATTACGAATAGCTCTTTCATCTCGTTCAGGAAAGGTTTTAATTCTAGAATTATTAGAGGTATCTTGTATTTTTATGACGTACTCACTTCCTCACATGCATATTTTTAATTAGTTTTCCCTAAACCTTATAAAACCTCTCAACATCTACAACAAATATAGTTGCTCCTCCAACATTTACCTCGACCGGATATGGCATATACATTCCACTCATAATATCTATTCCGCCCGGTGTTGCTGGGGAATTGATAACTTGCTTTCTGCTTTTGGACTTTTTCTCTATTATTGCAATAACTTCATCTAGCTTTTCTTCCTCAACCCCAACCAACAAAGTAGTATTTCCCGCCTTTAAGAAACCTCCTGAGGAGCACATTTTAGTTACTCCAAAGCCACTCTTATTGAGTTCTTCCATTACTTTTCTACCGTCCTCATCATGTACAATCGCATAAACAAGTTTCATAGTGCGCTACCCCCTTAATATAATTTTAAAGAATAGTGTCAATATATCTATTTAATTGAGAAGAAATCTCATCTATTGATTTTTCGGCGTCTATTGTCATAATTCTATCTGGAAATAACAATGACATTTTCTTATACCCCTCATATACACGCTTATGAAAATCTAGTTTTTCTTGCTCTATTCTGTCAGCACCGGTTGCATCTATTCTCCTTTTTATTGCTGTCTCAGGATCTATGTCCAGAAAAAATGTTACATCTGGACTAATTCCGTCTATAGCCACTCTGTTGACATCCGCTATCAATCTAAGATCAAGCCCTCTACCACAACCTTGATACGCATAACTGGAATCAACAAATCTATCACAAATTACTATTTTCCCTGCTTCTATAGCAGGCTTGATTACCTGTGCCACATGCTGAGCTCTTGATGCTGCATACAATATCATTTCTGTCAGCGGAACAATCTCGGTATTAGCTGGATCTAGAATTAAATCTCTGATTAATTCACTTACTTTTGTGCCTCCCGGTTCACGGGATAATACAACCTCATAACCCTTATCTTTTAGATATTCCTCCAATAGTTTGATTTGTGTGGTTTTCCCCGAACCATCAGTGCCCTCAAAAGTTATAAATTTGCCATTCTCCATTTGCTTTTCCTCCAGCCAATTGTCCTCTGAAATATGGTTACTATAAGAATACTTAATAGCAATCCATAATTTATTAATACTTAAATCTATATAAAAAAGTGTTTATCCATCTACTATATATTTAAATTATATCATACTACTTAATAACTTGGACACATTTATTATGACTAATGCCATTTATCATGCCCCCTATTTCAATAATAGCAGTTATATACTGTATATGCTTTTTCTCAATTATATCTCCGGGATATAGAACTGGTATTCCTGGAGGATAAGGTGTTATAACATCTGCACAGATTCTATTACAGCTATCCTCAACCGGAATTTTTTCCTTTTGTGCCATGTAAGCCTCATAGGGTAAAACACATGTATTGATGTCACTTACTTCAGCTTTCCCCACTTTTGTAACCTTATCAGTCTCAACCAAATCATTTGTAACACTATTATGTAATTCTTTATAATACTTTTTAATAATATTACTATGCATATATAAATTTTCCCGTTTTCCCTTATAATCTATTATATTAAGCAAACTCCTCATAGCATCTAGCAAGGCTGAAAACGTCTCATGGTTATCGGCCGTTGTTGTAATGAATACCAGGTTTTCATAGTCTGCCATCTCAACCTGCGTTTCAAACCTCTCTCTTAATAGCTTTTCCGCATAATAGCCACTTATACCAAGCTTACTGATATTTATAACCAATCTTGTTGTATCATGCATTAAAATTGATTCTGAAGTTGTGAAAGACACCGAAGGAGATACTGGCTTTTTATCTAAATTCTTATCAAATAAAATGTCACTTGACAAAATCCTGTATTCAAGATACTTCTCAAGCTCTTTTTTAAACCATTGAATTTCATCAATTAGTTGGTCTAGCTTTTGCGCTCCATCTCGCTCCATTAATTCTCTTGCAATATCAAGATATGACATTAAAATATATGATGGACTTGAGGTCTGTAACATACTTAAATTCAATTTCAACCTGTCAATATCCACTCTGTCTCCCTTTACATGCAAATATGCTCCCTGAGTTACAGCAGGAAGGGTTTTGTGTGCGCTCTGTATGCAAATGTCTGCGCCGTGCTTGATTGCAGAAGGCGGCAGCTTCTCATTAAAGACCAAATGTGCTCCATGTGCTTCATCCACAATAAGAAGCTTATTATATGAATGTACCACACTGCTTATTTCCTCAATGTTACTGCATATACCATAATAATTTGGTCTTGTTATCAGCACGGCAACCGCATCTGGGTGCTGGCACAACAACTTCTCTATGCTTTTTGCAGTTATTGCTCCAGTAATTCCAAACTCACAAATGTATTCAGGATAGGCAAAAACCGGCTCTGCGCCAGATAATATAAGCCCTGCTACCACGGATTTGTGAGAATCTCTTCCTATAATGATTTTCTGTCCTCTGGCGCAGGCGCTCATGATGGCTGCCTGAATACCACAGGTAGAGCCATTCACAAGAAAAAATGTCTTGTCAGCTCCGAAAGCTTTTGCAGCTAACACCTCAGCCTCTTTTATTATGCCCTCGGGATAGTGCAGGTTGTCTGTGCCTTCTATTTCAGTCACATCCAGCTTCAAAATATCCTGAGCTAGTTCATGGGGTATTCCCTTTGCTAGCTTGTGCCCAGGCATGTGAAATATATTTATATTTTGTTTTGCGTATTCTCTTAGGTAGTTGTAAATTGGGGTGTTGTAGGTTTTCATTTTGGTCACCTGCTTTTGGATTGGAATTTCGTTGAAAAAATCAATTTTTCAACCATGCACCTATTCGTTTTTCTAAATAAAGATATTTGTTAGTTTTCAACATTTTACCATTATATTTTATCCGTTATTTGCTTTTATCAGTGTAGCATATTACCAGTAAACATACAATTCTAGGCTTTAATAAACAATTCTGAAGGACAAATTGCTGCTTCCATATAATTACTGTAGGAAACATTAGCGATTTTTGTAAGGAGATTCAGAGAAACCATAAGCTGTTTAACCATTTGTTATTAATAGCTTCCCTTCTCCCCACTCTTAAATTGATATAGTGTTATGACTCAATAAGGCAATATAACCAGTCCTTAACTTTCGTATAATCCTCTTCTGTAACTTTTTTATATACAACATTCCCTCTTACATACATTTGTCCCATATCATCACACAGCTCCTTATTAAGATTTCTTCCTATTACCTTTTTTTCTCCCACTCTTTTATTTAAAGTAACAATTAACTCCTTGTCACACAATTTTTCTTGTTTACAATCGTAAATTTTCTTCTTTTCAAATCTTGCCTGAAAGCAAACTCTTCCCATTGAAATAATAGCGTTATCCCTATATGCAGTTAATTTTATTCCGGGAATCTCAAATTCATTATTATAGTTTTCTTTTGGTATGTTCACTTCTATTTCTTCTATATGACACTTTTTCAGAAATTCCAACTTAGAATCATGGTTAAAATTCAGTCCTAAAATAATGTCAGAATATTCTTTAAATTCATTACTCAATAATTTATCAGCCCATGGGCAGTCAATGATAGAGCGGGTAAGTATTCTTCCAAGTACTGGTATAATTCTTTTATTCTCAATTAAAGATTTGCACCGATATAAAAAACCATAATCATTAAATACCACTTTTACTTGGTTTGACTTTGTAAATTCCTCTATTCTATTATATATTTGTGACATATATTTTTCTGGGATAAATGGTGTAACATACCTGACTGATAAATTGTTATTTTGAGCAAATTTGATAATCTGTTCAATCTGTTTCGATATTGCTGAATAAATACAACCCTCATCTCCAACAACTATCCCTCTATTCCATTCATCCTGTTCCAGTTGTTCAATATTCCTTATATATCTCTCCGTTATCACTTTACTCTCCTCCTATTGTATATAAGTAATTTGGATTATTACTTGAATATTTACAACTCCGGCGGTTACAGAAAAACATATCCCACCACTCTGGTAAAAATAACTGGGCAGATTCCTCTGGATCAGATTCCAATACTCTTTTATAAAATTTTATCACTTCTATCAAGGCTTTATAATCTGCTCCTCTGCCAACTACCTTTAGAGCATTAACGCCAAAATTGTCTAGTTTTTTCAATACACATGCGCAACAAGCTGCTTCAACATTAAATAAATCTGTTTTTTCGGTTTTTTCCCCATTAAATACATTATATACTGCTTTACAAGATAAACCTGGATTAAATTTGTCCAAATGCCCTTCTCCAATTCCATGTAAAAAGCCACATGCTCCATTAAAAAAAGAGCATCCTATATATCCTATTACTTCATAATCCATTATTTTCTCTTTACAAAACTTCTCTATTTCATCAATTGTTATTTGATATGATAAAATAACCCTATCCACTCCAAACTCCTTCAAGAACGTTATTTGTTCCTGATTGGTAGTCTTTAAATATACACTAGCATGTAAGGATACATCATATTTTTGTTTAGAAAGCTTCTGTAAAAGTCCCATATCTCCAACAATCAATGCATCTACTCCTGAATCAATCGCTTGTTCAATATGCTTAAGGTACTCGGCTTCCAATTGTCCCTTCCTTTGAACGGAATCTGAAAAAAACTGGGTATTTGCTGTAAAATTTACCTTCACTTGATTTTCATGAGCCATTTGTACGATCTCTTTTACTTCATTCATATCAACTGATATCTTATTTCCAATGATATTACTCTTTCCACGACCTGAAAAGGAATATGTCCGGAATAAATTTTCATCACCACCAAGATATATTTCATCGCATCCAGCTTGGATTAAATTATATGCACTTTCATAAGAACTAACTGGTGCTAGTATATTCATTGTTTTCACCTAACCTTCACTTTTAATCATTCTTTATTAAGAAATAATGGCACTAAAAGAAAGATGTATTATCCTCTAGTGCCATTGTCATTTATAATAATTATTTATAGACAAATTTAATTAAAATTTATGTATCTTATAAACTAAGACTTACCATCCAATAGCTCCACATCCGTAGTAACCAGCTGAAGATCTGCAGTTAGTAGAACAGCTATATCCCTTTATATCTCTTTTAATTTCAATTGCTTTCTTTTTTGATAATAAACGTTTCATCCTATCACCTCCTTACATACTTTATTTTTGTCTATAAACATCATTAACTAGTCAAAAAATATCTCACCTGTCTCAAAGTTAATATGCCAATCTTTACCTTCTTGTTTTTCCCAATGATACTTTTCATACATCTTATTCCACCATGCCTGTGCCTCAGTCTTAATCTTTTCAGACTCTATCGTTATTTTTTCCTGTACAATTTTTTTCGTCTCCTGCGATAGCACAACGCTATCTAAACTGCTTGGTAGCTCCTCCAATCCCATCTTTCTTTCATAAAGCTCCAGCATCTCATTTTTTTCCTCTTCAGTTACTGTTCCAATTAACTCTTTCATTGTCAACATATTTAGTTCCAGCCCTTCAATTTAAATATTTTTTCATATGGGTCACTGTAATCAATATTCTCCAATTCATTAACAAATTTATAATCTGTTTTTTCCTTAATAAAATTCTGAAGTTTTCTTGATGCTTCTCGTTCCACATGACTGATTAAGCACTGAATATGCGAAGGAGTATTAATTTCATTTGTTAGTTTCTGATTTAAGAATTTGCATCTGTCACAGCTATACACATCACAAATTCCACAGATAGGTGCACTCTCTGCTTTCAACAGTTGTCCATTCTTAATATTAATACCATCTTCTAAAGTTCCAATATAATTATCTGGATTTTCAAAATAGAAAGCGGGGCAAATATAAATCTTCCCATTTGGTGCAAGTGCAAATGTTTTTTCTCCTGCCTCACAGTTATCCATTTTCTGAATATCCCATAAATCTGTAAGCCTGTTTATTTCTAAATACTCTCCCCTCTGATACTTCTGACTCAAGTACTGAACAATTTCATCCATCTGCTCTTTGTACTTTTCTACATCAGCAGCATTCCATTCTTCCATGTCTTCAATAACCAAATTAATTCTATCCTTATTTTTCAAAAGTGACTGTATGTTCTTACCTAAACTGTTAATTTTTTGCCTGCTAAAACGATATATACCATCAGACATGCCATCCTCAATAGCTTCCATGCCGTTCTCGTAAATAGAAATTGTATTGCCCTCATTTCCAGCCTTATCTATTATCAGATAATACTCATACTGCTTAGGTTCTATATTCTCTGGTTTCCCTAATAATACTGGTGCAATATTATTATCATCACAGAAGCTAACTCCTGCTTCGAAAACCTCTTTTGACATCACCTTATCGGAATCTTTTGAACTTTTATAATTGCAATGTGGCATTATCTGGTCAGAAGTTATAAATTGCATATATATATCTTCCTGTTGGTATCCTGCACTTAAATCTTTACGAAAGGATGGTATTCCTGTTACACGCTCGAACTTATTCCAAAAATATTTGTTTGCTCTTATCGTTGCCTTATGTATCTTGCATAAATACGTAGCTCTCTGATATATCGTACTCGTCTCTGCCGTATCATAATTGAAGCCTTGACACCATCCGCATCCTGTTGCCACATCACAATCCAGACATTCTTGCTTACTTTGAGCCTTCATATTTAATGCCAAAAATGGTCTGATTTTATCTCTATTAATTCCCTCATTTACATTTCCAATAAAAATAGGTTTCCGATGATTTAAACTAATATTAAAAAAACGAATACAGGGAGTAAAATTTCCATCACAATCAATTGCCAGCATATACCCAGCACCACAGAAATTCTGTTCTTTCTCTTCCTCTTTTAATGGTTTTCCTATTGTAGGCTCAAAAAACCTTACCGAACAGCTATCCCATAACTTATTTTCAATTACGTAATCAGCCAAATCCTTTAGCTGACTTTCCATAATCTTATCATCATCTTCCTCCCACACATCTTCAAATACTACATTTGCAGCAACTTTCTTTATTCCAATATTCCAAAGACTAATAATACTATCTTTTAAATACGGCAAGTCATCGTGTGAAAATGTAGCTTTCGTTGTACCATGTGGAAACTGACTTAACCAAAGCGGTACATTTCTCGCCACATCATCGTATGAACCTTTACCATCTCTATATACTCGCTGCAAATCATGTTTTTGTTTATTCCCATCTACACTAAACCCAACAGAGAGGTGCAAAAGATTCTTTTTTATATATGCTTGCACTGCTGGTGTATCATATAAAATGCCATTAGTAGAAAAATTAAGACGATAACTATTAAACCATGGATGATCTAGTGTAAACATTCTCAGTTTAATATAGTCGGTAATTTTATCAATCAACTCAATTTCTAAAAAAGGTTCACCACCAATAAAATCCCATACAACGGAAGCACTTTTCAAATTTTCTTTATCTGCTAGGATACAATCTACAGCTTTTTTTGCAGTCTCAAATGTCATTTTTTTATTATGGTTTTTTCCTGACATATAGCAATATTTACACGCAAGATTACAATCTTCCGTCACACAAAATGTTATATCTTTTGGCCTTCCGTCCTTACCAGTCCAAAATTTTTCTACTGTTCCAATAACCACCTTATTTTGTATGCTCACCTTTTCATTCCTCCAACATTATTCTATATACTATGATTTTTTACATCTTTATAAGTAAGATTTTGATGTTCTCTTAATATTTCTGCAATTTCTCCTGTGATATAGGGCAGCCTCCCTAACAATTTTCTAAATAAAATTATTTTTTGCTTAATGTTCCCAAATTCATATGAATAAATTATATTTCACCTGCAAATAACGACAATATATGGATTATCATTAATCCCATTACATCCGTAATGAATTTATTTAAACTAATTACAAATGTCATAATTTCTAACAAATATATAAAACCTAAAATTGTAATTATTTTGATATAACAAATGAAAATTGGATTATTTTGTGATAAAATTAATTTCTGTTAATTAAATACAACGAAAGGATTTTATAATGAGAAGATATATTTTATTATTTATTACAATTATCATATTTTTATCTTCTGGCTGCTCACAAAAAGCAAACGTTGATCAAGACTTAGTAGCAGCTCTAGATTTTGGAGTTACATCTTTAGATCCCGCTTATCTTAGACTACTAAGCGAGCAATACATTGCATGTAACCTGTGGGAAGGACTTGTTAGACGAAATCAAGCTGGCTCAATTGAACCTGGAGTAGCTGAAAGCTGGAATATATCAAAAGATGGCATGCAATATATCTTTTCTTTAAGAAAAAATGCCCGATGGAGCGATGGTGAACCTATTACTGCATATCATTTTGAATATGCATGGAAGCGTGCTCTAGACCCAAATAAAAACTCAGCAGTTGTTTCTATGATGTATTTTTTAAAAAATGGACAAGCGTATAATAAAAAAAAAGCAAAAATTGACGATGTAGGTGTAAAAGCAACAGATGACTATACTCTCGAGGTAACACTTGAGAATCCAACTCCTTACTTTCTAGAAATACTTAATTACCATACATATTATCCAACTAGACCTGACATTATTAAAAAAAATCTCGATTCATGGGATAAAAAACCATACACAATGATGAGCAACGGTCCTTTTTATTTAGTAGACTGGGACTATAACAAGGAAATTAAGACACTTAAAAACCCATATTACTGGGATCAAAGCAATGTAAAACTAAATTCACTTACTTTTTTAATCGAAAGAAGAGATAATGAAGATGTTTGGAATAGATATCTAAACAAAGAAATACATTACGGATATGTATTTCCTGAAGATTTAGATATTCAAAAAGTAATTGAATCAAAAGAGCATAATGTTACTTTAGAGAATTACCCCTGTACTTTTTATTTATGTTTAAATTCTAAAAACAAACCCTTTGATAATATAAAGGTTAGACAAGCCTTAGAATTAGCTCTAAATAAAAATAGAATCGTCCAGAAACGAAATTATGGAGAAGAAGCTGCCACAGGCTTTATACCTCCTGGTATACCTGACGGACAACCAAAAACTGATTTCAGAAAAAAGGGTGGAGACCTTACTAGTAAGGATTTTACTTCACAGAACATAATCAAAGCAAAAGCTTTACTTAAGGAAGCCGGTTATACTAATATATCTGACTTTCCGACTGTTGTTATGCTTGCAAGAGACTCCCAAACAGTTAAGTATATTGAAGATGAATGGGAAAAAAACTTAGGAATAAATGTGGAAGTTAATGTATGTAAAGAGGGCTTATATTCTCAAAAAAGAAATTCTAGAGATTTTGATGTTATTGTAGCTGATTGGATAGCAGACTTTTTAGACCCAATAAATTTCTTAGGTTACTTAGCAAGCGAATACGCATTTAAGGATATATTTCCCTCAAATTATTATTCTTTAGTGGAGAAATCAATTACCACTACTGATAATTTGCTACGTATGGAATTATTGCATAAGGCTGAAAAAACGCTATTGGATTCATATACTTTAATTCCTTTATTCTATAAAAAAGATGCATATTATTTGCAGCCATATGTAAAAGGTTTTTTTAAATCTTCCTTGGCAGAAATTCACTTCAGAAATTGCTATATACAAAATAGCAGTAGATAGAACTATAATTGGAGAGTAACCATGCAATTTCCTAAATCAATTAAAATAATTATTGTTAGCATGTTTGTTTTACTTAATATTATATTCTGTTATTTTTCCAGCATACTTACTAATGAGAGTTATGAAGTCATGCTAAGTCAAAGTATGACTCAGAAATCAAAAGCTGTTGTGAGTTTTTTTAATTATCCTGAGAATATAATAAACATATTATCTAAAAATAAAGATTTGCTCACATATGACGCAAATAACAGGCTTATTAAAAATGATATTTTATCACTATTTGAGTCTATAATAATTGTTCCAGACTCAAGAATAAGTAATATTTACTTTATTCCTACTAGAGGAAAGCATATCTCTTACAATTTTAATTTAAATGATAAACCTGATAATTATTTTACACCAAAGGATTGGTTTAAAGAAGCTATAAAAGGAAAAAAACAGTTCTATTGGATATCACATAAAAGTGATTTTACATCCGAATATGTAATAAGCTGTATAAGGAGAGTAGTTGATAAATATAACAGACCTATTGGTGTAGTAGGACTAGATATTGAAGTTTTTGAACTTTCAGAATTAGTTCAAGATACAAAGGTAGGCGAACATGGTTATTTTATGATATTAGATGACCAAAATAAAATAATTGCCACTCCATATTATAGTAATCTTGGACAATATATATGGGATAAAAACCAGGATGAAATAAAACTTAATGAGAATGATAAAAGATTAATTATGTCCATGAATAACAAAAAATACAGATACAAACTATTTAATTTTCAAAACTTAAAATGGAAGATTATAAATGTTATCCCTACTAATGAAATAAGATTTAAAATTATAAGCAATATTGCCTTACTCTCTATATTTAGCCTAGTAAGTTTTGTAGTATCACTTTTTATGTACTTGAGTAATAAATTTACTCTAAGTCTAAATCAAGAATTAAAAACAGCTAATATCAAACTTACTGAATATGCTTCTACCATCGAAGAAATTGCTGTTTTAAAGGAACGTAACCGTTTAGCCAGAGATGTACATGATACGCTAGGTCAAACGCTTAGCATTTTATTAACTCTTTTGCAGGTAAGTTTACTTTCATGTAAAAATGATATTAAAGAAACAGAGGAACATATAAACAAGGCTATCTCCATTACTAGTAATGGATTAAATGAATTACGGCATTCAATTTCCGGCTTAACTTCAACAAAACAAGAGGAAAATAATTTATTTGATGCTTTGGAAAAGTTAGTTGACGATTTTGAATATTCAGGCTTGAACGTTGATCTTTCAGTAAATAATATAGAGCAAAATATAGATAAATCCTGTACAGAAGTAATATACAGGGTATGCCAAGAAGCTCTCACAAACTCAATTAAGCATGGAAAAGCAACTGAGGCAAGTATAATACTCAAATTCTCAGAAAAAAATATAGGTCTCTTTATTTTTGATAATGGTATTGGATGTAAAAACATATGTACTGGAAAAGGATTTGGCTTACAAGGCATGCAGCAAAGAGTTAATTCACTAAATGGTGATATCAAATTTGGTTCAGATGGTAAAAAAGGTTTTAACATTCATGTTGAAATACCTTTATTGATAGATACGGAGGAAATATTTAATGATAAAAGTTGTGTTAGCTGATGATCAATTTCTCTTTAGAGAGGGAATCAAAAAAATACTTGAACAAGATGGAGAAATTAAAGTTGTTGGTTGTGCAGAAAATGGTAAGGAGGCATTAAAACTAAGTGAACAATTTTGTCCAGATGTTGTCTTAATGGATATAGAAATGCCTGTATGTGACGGAGTAGAAGGAACCAGATTAATCAAATCTAAATGCATGCGTACAAAGGTAGTCATGCTTACAGTATTTAACGATGATGAGAAAATACAATTTGCACTGAATTATGGCGCCGATGGCTATATGTTAAAGGATATAAATCAAGAAAAGCTAATCTTAACAGTAAAAAGCGTGGCAGCTGGTTTAGGTGTTATGCATAAAGATACTTATAGTAATATTATTAAGAAGGTTAATTCACATAAAAAAATATCAATCCTTGAAAACAAAGGCTTAAAGTTAGACTTATCAAATAGAGAATTAAGTGTAATCAAGCTTATTGTTGATGGAAAAAGTAATAATGAAATAGCTAACACTATTTACCTTACTGAGGGAAGTGTCAGAAATATAATTTCCGGAATCCTAAAAAAACTTAACCTTAAAGATAGAACTCAGCTAGCAATTTTAGCTGTTAAAAGCGGTATAATATAAAGACCAGCACTTTATGTAATATTGTGTTTTATATTATTTACCACGATAGCATTGTAAACAGCATTATTCAATACTGATATAAAATGCGTTTCTATATCAGTATTGAATTTTAATCTAATAGCCCCCTATCACACCCTAATAACACGTCCTTCTTTTCTAGGATGAGCCTTAGGATAATCAGCGTCATAATATCCCAATATGCAATTCCCAATTCCAACATAGCTGTCTTTTATTCCCCACTCCTTTAAAAGCTCTCGTCCCTCTTCACTTTCAAACATTTCCTTTGCTCTGTGAATCCAGCAAGAGTTTACTCCAACAGCATACGCAGCATTCATTAGATTGCCCATTACTAGACTTCCATTCTCCACAAAGGTTACCTTTTCACTATCTGATAATACTACAATTACAGTAGGCGCACCATAAAATGGGTCTGAATCTGGTGCCCCAGTAAATTTTGCATTGAGCTTTGAAAGTTTCTGAATCAGTTCTTTTTTCTGTATAACTACCATTATAGCTGACTGATTGCCCATGCCACTCGGAGCATACTCTCCAGCTTCTAATATCTGATTAAGCTGCTCTTCAGTAATCTGCTGCTCTTTATATCTGCGAATACTTCTTCTCTCCTTCAAAACTTTTAGTGCTTCATTCATTCTTACATTCCCCCTATTTTAAAATTTTAAAAATATTATTTAATAAAAGTATACCTAAATAACTAGTCTTTGCAGCTCTATTTAACCACCTATGCTCCCACAATCGGCTTAAATGTCATATTAAACTCAAACCTTTGAGCATCAAATCTGTACTTTTTCGCAAGCTCTGGTCCACAGCTGTTTGAACCTATTCCACTCTGTGTATAGTCAAGGCAAAGCACAGTGTAGCCACTTTCCTCCAGCTCGAAATTGTGCTTCTTTGCCTCCAACTCCTCCTGTGTATAGTGTGAAGCATTAAAACTAAAGGTCTCGTTATTTGTAGCCGCTAAGCCCACCCCATCATCCGAAAGCAGTTTTATATAATGGCAATTCCAGTGGCTTCCATTCTCCTGTGGTCTAATGTAGTCCTCATGCATATCTTTTACCTTTGAATTAAATTCACCTAAATATGAGGCCCTATGCTTGTCCGCATAGCTTTCATAAGGGCCGTATCCGAAATATTCTACATTGTTAATTTCCTTAGGAAGAAAGAAACGAAGTCCAAACCTTGGAAGGAAAGGCATTTCCATATTTTTTTCAACCTGTAAATTAAAAGCTACTGTACCATTATCACCAATTACCCATTGGGCGCTTATGTTGAGTATCCTCTGAATATGCACAGCTGTTAATGATAAATCACTTACAATTCGTATACTGCTTCCCAATTGAGAAACTGATGTTGAGTATACTCTTGAAATAGTTCTATCATATCCACATGCTTTCCACTTCTCACACATAATCTTATCATTATCTGTTGGTGCTCTCCAAATGTTATAGTTCATTGGTTTTGATAATATAAGCTCATTGTTGTACACCATCTGGTCAAATACACCTGTAGTTTTGTTATAGGTGTATTTGAAATTTTGTCCAACTACAAAAACACTCCTATCATTTTCTTTAACACATAAAGTGTTCTGTTCTGAAATATCCTGTATATTGTTATCGAATACCCTTTGATTTCCCTCTAATACAGTTCCCTCTTCATTCAAGCAAATTTTTGCTATCATGTCCTTTTCAATAATACTATCAATTTTGCTACTAGTATCATATCTCTTCTCCACAGACACTTCAATCTGGTCAAACCCAAGAACATGTCCTTTCTTAGTAAATTCCATATCATTTTTTTGGATGTAATTGAATTTAACATAGCAATTACCTTCATTTATCTTATCTATATTCAGATAAATAACTTTTTCTTTGTGGGGCTTTACGTTTAATATGCTGCTATCTTCTATAACACCCTCATATATAACCCGCCCATCTTTAGTCACCTGATAAGTTATATATAAATAGTCCTTCAAATTATAGAAATCCAGCATATTTTTAATAGTAATTTTTCGATCTTTAAAATTGGCTTTAATTATTCTCACCGGCCTTATAACATTTTTGTATTCTAATAGTCCGGTATAAGGCCTTCTATCAGGGTAAACAAGTCCATCTATACAAAAATTTCCATCATTTGGATACTCCCCGAAATCTCCACCGTAGTAAAATTTTTCCCTACCCTTTTCATTTTTTCCCATGAAAATGGCATGATCACACCATTCCCAAACAAAACCACCACAAAAGCCATCGTACTTTTCAATCAAATCATAATACTCTTCAATGTCTCCAGGTCCATTTCCCATTGCATGAACAAATTCGCACTGAATAAAAGGCTTGTCCCAATTATTATGTTCAAAATAATTGATTATGTCTTCACAGGATGCATACATTCTGCTATAAAGATCTAAATTACTGTAATCACAGGCATATCCAGAGGGTGGGTATATTGCACTTTCGTAGTGCGTAAGTCTACTATTATCATAACCCTTTATCCACCTAAGAGCATTTTCAAAATTCCTGCCATATCCCGATTCATTCCCTAATGACCAAATTACCACACAAGGACGATTTTTGTCTCTAGTAACACATCGTTGTACCCTATCCAATATAGTTCCCTCGTATAGAGGATTATGGGCTAATAGAGGGTATTCTCCGCCATCCTTAGTTTCTACATATATTGTTGTAGTCCCATGGGTTTCAATATCTGCCTCATCAATCACATAAAATCCATATTTATCGCAAAACTCCAAAAAGACAGGCGAGTTTGGATAGTGGCTGGTACGGATTGCATTTATATTATGCTGCTTCATTATCATCAGGTCTAAAAGCATATCCTCATTAGTAACAGCTGGCCCTGTTACTGGATTGCTATCATGGCGATTTACACCCTTAAACTTCACCTTTTGTCCATTTAAATATACTACTCTATCCTCAATTTTAATTTCTCTGATGCCTAGCTTTGTGGAAATAGCTTCACCACCTGAGCTTAAAACCAAAGTATACAAATTTGGGGTTTCTGCATTCCACAATTGTGGATGATTTATAGTAAAATTAATGCAATCGCTGTCTGTCTTACCTTTTTGTATTATATTTTTCTCGTTAACATCAAAAAGTATATAGTCTACTGATATTTTATTGTTAATAAATTCCAGATTAACAGATATATCTGCCTGTTTATATTCGTTTATCAAATTTATTTTAACAAAGAAATCTCTTATATGCTCTTTAGGTCTGAATAGTATATAAACATCCCTGAAAATTCCTGACATCCTAAACTTATCTTGATCCTCAAAATAGCTGCCATCACACCATTTAAGTACTAATACTGCTATGGTATTAGTACCTTCCTGTACATAATCTGTAATATCAAATTCACTTGTTGCATGTGATACCTGACTATAGCCTACAAAATTGCCGTTTATCCAAAGATAGAAACAAGAATCTACTCCTTCAAAATTCAAATACTTTCTTAAATTATTAAATTTGCTGTCAATTTCAAAATGCCTGACGTATACCCCGCATGGATTCTCTGTAGGTACATATGGAGGATCATATGGAAACGGGTATTTGATATTTGTATACTGATGCTTATCATAGCCATAGTTTTGCCATGCTCCGGGTACAGGTATTTTATTATACTTGGAGAAATCATATCCAGGTTCATAAAATTTGTCTGTAACATCATAAATACTATTAAAATATTCAAAATTCCAATAGCCATTTAGCAAATGAAATCGCCCAGAGCATGTCCTGTCTTCTGATAAAGCTTCATCAACATTAGAATACGGGACAAAATATGCTCTGTTATTCATAGTATTTACATGAAGTATTTGGGGATTCTCAAAAAACTTTTCTACTATCATACAACCCTCCCGCGCCACATACAGGCATAATTTTATATTAAAACAATTGTGAAGAACCTATTCATGATTTATTGACAATTTTTAATTGAAGTAATCATTTATATAAAAGTTTATTTTAAAGGTCTCTTTAAACAGTTCTTCCCCACATCTAGGGTTGGAGAATCAAATTATTATTACCAATAATATATTATTTATGTAAATATTTCAATAGTATTCAAAAATAACCTTTATATGTATAATAGAAACTCTTCACTCTTAGAATAATAATACACCAATCTAAGCAAAAAATAACCCTAATGTTTACACATTTAGGGTTATTTTTTGTTCTGCATTATTTAGTTCAAAGGTTACGTTGCTACCTTTATAGGTTAATTCATATTCGCCGAAATATCCTTTAAGATTTATAAATCCATTTTCATCAGTAGTAAAACTCTTTTTATTTAGCCACCACTCTTTTTTCACTAAGTTATATATTTCATTATATACAGGTTTTACCCTATTCTCCTTTGTTAAGAAGCCGGAAGGAGCACCCAGCCAAGCTCCATCTGCAAAATCCCACCAGGTTATTGATTCAACCAGAGGATGAGCAAAAAGCGTCTTGTAATGCATTGCAGCTTCTCTTGCCTGTCTCTCTTCTCCCTCTTGCGTTGTGGGCCATTCAGGTAATTGATAGTCATTAAGGTCTTCAATTTCTGGGGGCATAATATGCCCGGACACTAATGTGTTCTCTGTAAAATGTATTGGCAATTTGAAACGAGAGAATCTCTCAAGAACAATTTCTGTCTTTTCTATGCCCCAGTAACCTTGATGCATATGCGACTGAATACCAATAGCATCAATAGGTACATCTGCTTCAAGTAGACTTTCAATTGTCCTTGCATATTCTTCCGAAGTATTAAAATCATTTATAAGAAGAACAGCATTAGGGTTGGATTTCTTTGCCGCCTTAAATACCTCACTGACAAGCTTTACTGCGCCCATTTCGTTGCATATACGCGTAATTCCATTATCGTATTTATCAAATATAGGCATTATTACAACTTCGTTTATCACATCCCACATATCAATTATTCCAGTAAACCCTGTTACCTCTCTGTATATGCGGTCAAGTTGTTCCTTCATTATATCTGTATTATTTAATTCAAGTAACCATGGGGGAGCCAAGGTATGCCAGCATAAAGGATGGCCCTTTATAGTCAATCCTTTTGATGCCCACCATTGAGCTGCCTTTTTAAGTTTTACTGATTCAGGCTGCCCCTTTACTGGTTCAAAATGTGCCCAGTAAAAAGGCAGAGTTACGGAGTTAAACAAATTTATAAACTTATTATAACGATCTTCAAAAAATTCTTTTTCAGAATCCTTAAATCCATTATTTGTGTACATTATTGATGTAAATTCACTGCATCCAAAAAGAAACTTATGCTTTTTCTGACATATATCTACTTGCTGATTGCTCAAAGGTACTCCGTTCTTGCATTCAACCCTTAGTAGTTCTTCACCTATTCTATGTGTATATTTGTGCAAACTGGTTTCTCCTATAAATAAATTTATTCTTTAACGCCTCCAACATTTAATCCAACAATAAAATGCTTCTGAAGGAATGGATACACCACAATTATTGGTGCTGCAGCAACGATAGTTATTGCAGCTCTTATGGATAGTGGCGTAACCAGACCTGATGCGGACTGTGAGCTTGCACCAACACCTGCTGCCATTGCCGGATTAGCATTTGCATTCGATGTAGAAGAGAGTAATTTCATCAATTCATACTGCAAAGTACTTAATTCCTGCTTTGATGAACAATATATAAATGTATCAAACCATGCATTCCAAGAACCAACCGCTACGAATAAAGCTATTGTTGCAAGAACAGGCTTACATAATGGGAATATTATCTTAAGGAATATTCTAAAGTCTCCTGCTCCATCTATTCTTGCTGATTCAACTAAACTTTCAGGTATACTGAGAATGTAAGTTCTTATAACAACCATATTAAAAGCTGATATAAGTGTAGGAATTACATATACCCAAAAACTGCCTAACATACCCAAACCTTTAATTAGAAAATAATTAGGAATAAGTCCTGCATTGAAGTACATAGTCAATACACATATAACTGTGATTTGCTTCCTTAAAACAAACTCTTTTCTACTTAAGGTGTAAGAAAGCATTGTTGTTAGGAATAAATTTAACACTGTTGATAATACTGTTCTAGCTATTGAAACAAAAAATGCATCATATACCGTTCCTGAAAAGAAAACAGCCTTATAATTCTGTAATGAAAACATTCTTGGCCAGAGATAAATTCCACCTCTGATAGTATCAAGACCGTCATTAAAAGATACCGCTATTGTATTTAAAAAAGGATAAAGAGTAACTACTGCCAATACCAACATAAAGGCTGTATTGAAGGTATTGAATACTACATCTCCTATCTTTAGTTGTCTTTGTTTTATATTCATAGCATCACCCTATATAAGCCTTTCTTCGCCTAGTTTTTTAGCTACAAAGTTTGCCGCAAACAATAATATGATACTGATTACACTTCGTATAATTCCTGCTGCTGTCGCTAATGAATAATTAAATTGTTTAATACCATATTTCAAAACATAAATATCAATTGTTTCTGACCAATCAGATACCAACCCGTTGCCGAGTATGTACTGAATTTCAAAACCAGCGTCCATAACACGTCCGATGTTCATTATCAATAATATAATAATTGTAGGTTTGATACCTGGAAGAGTTACATTCCACATTTTATTAAATCTTCCTGCACCGTCTATATCCGCTGCTTCATATTGTGCAGGATCTATTGCAGCTATAGCAGCTATATAAATAATGGTGTTCCAACCAAGTTCTTTCCAAACATTGGTTGCTCCAACTATTCCCCAAAAATACTTACCCTCACTCAGCCATAAGACAGGGGAGTCAACTATCCCTAAAGCTATTAGGACTTCATTTAAAATACCGCCCTCTGTAGATAAAGTAGTTGAAACTATACCGCAAACGATTATCCATGATAAGAAGTGCGGTAAATAAGATACTGTTTGAATTGCTCTCTTAAAAAAAATGTTTTTAATTTCATTTAGAAGCAAAGCTAATATTATTGCTGTCACAAAACTAAGTACAAGATTAATTACACTCATACTAAGGGTATTCCTAAAATCCCTTATAAAAGCTTCGTCTTTAAATAAATACTCAAAATTTTGCAAACCAACCCACTTCTGATTAAAGAATGATTTAGCAGGTTTATAATTCTGAAAAGCCATAAGCCAGCCCCAGATTGGTGCATAAGAAAATATTAATATGTAAATAAGCAAGGGCACAGACATGAAAAACAGCTGTTTTTGATTTTTTAGTTGCTTCCACTTACTAGCTTTTAGCGATAACTGTATTTGCTCACTTGGATTTTTGTTGTCATTTAAAGCAGATATATTGTTAGCCATACTGCCCTCCTGTCGATCAGAAATAGAATTTCCTTATCTTCTATAACGCCTTGATTCAAAATGAAATTTTTCGATGTACAAATATTTATACACCGTCAAAAACCACTTGTGGTTTTTGTGGCTCGAAAATGCACCTTGTTCGTACATACTTTATTTTCGAGCTATTACATTCA
>JAEZIB010000185.1 GCA_023416275.1 Bacillota bacterium
GTATGGTACAGGTGTTTTATCACGCCTGAACACAGAGAAAGCGCCTGCCATTTGGCAGGCGCACGTAACGATCTACTATAGATACTGCGTTTTGGAGCCATACATCTTTACTCAATTTAGTTTCAGCTTATTATAGACTATTTGTGCATCAATATGCTCTTAAGTTGTGTTATTGGGACTCTACTAATAAAATACATATCATCTCCATCAAGTATCATAAAACATGGATACCAATCAATTTCATAAACCCTTAAGTACAGTTCGAAATCATCAACTAAGGCTCCTTGATCATTTTCATCATATATATCGTATATCTTCGTAACCTCATAAGAGTCAAGTATATCAGGATCAAAGTCGATTATTTTATTAGCCTCATCGCAATCACCGCATCCCCGCATCGAAAAATATACTAAGTTCTTCTTTGCTGAATCCGGTAGAATAGAGCGAAGATATTCATTAGTATTGTGTTTCAATTCATCTACATTGAATATATCCATATTAAATAGCTTCTCAATCGCACTTGCTAAATTGTTGCTTTTAAAGAATACTTTCCCTTCAGGGTCAATAATAAAGTAAGCCGGTGTAGTCATAGAAAGCTTTTGTTCCATTAGTGTTGCTACAATATTACTCGGTACATGATATTTTTCTAATAGACTCTCTGGTTTATTGTGTTCAAAAATAACCAAATAGTCCAGTGTATTATTACCTATAATTCTCATAATTCTGGTGATATTCCGGATTGCATCGATGCAACTTCCACATGTTGGTGATAGGTAGAAAACTAGAGTATACTTAGTTATGGCGGGTCCATTTGTTAGTTCATTACCATAGCTATCAATTATTGGTGGCTGAAATCTGTCTCCATACTCATAATATAGCCCATCAGAAGAAGCAGAGGCAAAATATACTACAGGTGATGACATCAAACAAATCAGTACTATGAGTATTAGTAAAAAACACCTACGCTTGTTCATATCATCAGACCTCCGTTATTAGTTGATGAAAATCCAGTAACAATTAAGGTAAGAGAATAGAAACATTAATCAAAATAGGTGACAAGATAAATAAAAAACTTACTTGCTTTTTCAACAAGTCAAGTTGCATCATAGACAGGCATGAAAAAGGATTGTAACCTTATATACAAGCCTACGCTGCCCGCCTTGTAATAGCTTTGCTATATTCAAGTCGGGCAGCGCAGTTAAGTGAAAACATTTAGCAACAACCTAATTTATGTTGCATTACTTTCCATTCTACTCTTTCTGGTTCACCTTCAGTAACGCATATCCTTTTATACTGAGCATTTTCATACCATGTCATGAATTGTGAACCCTTGCCATTGCAGTTTGTTGGGGTAGTACAAAAGGTAGCTCCTATACGCCACTGCCATGTCCACGGTGTACACGATTCCGCAAAAGCGGTAGATACTAAAGCGCTTATTAGTAGAACGATACACATGGCAGCCAGAACTCTCTTCATGATTACAAGCCTCCTTCAAATTTTTGCCCAATCTGTTTAGTATTACCTGGAACAGATTGGGTTCAAATGCATAATATCACAGGTGATTTATGGAGTCAATAGAAAAATATAAAGATATTTGACTATTCACACCATTTGTGTTAATGTTTGTATGTATTTATCGGATCTTACAATATTTTGATTGGAGGTTAAACAAATTGAAAATAATTTCTGGTTCATTTGTTTTACTGCTATTACTGCTCACATTCCAATGTAGTGTTAATGCGCAGGAGAGTATTCAGCCCGATATATATAGCATAAAGTTAGTATTCAGTGATGAATACACATACTCAGAATATTCTTCTGCAATAACAGGCATTTCAGACCCACATGGAATACTCTTGCACAAAGATACACTGCTTGTTACTGATTGGAAGGGGAATAATATTGTCTTGTTAGATAAGGAATGCAATCTTATTCGGATGATAGGGGAACTAGGCAGCGCACCGCTAGAGTTCATTAAACCGACTGGAATCACTTCTTACCATGGAGAAATTTTCATCATTGATTCTGGAAATAACAGAATTCAGGTTTTGAATGAAGACTTTTCATATAAATGCAGTATACGGATTCCTGAGATCCCAGGCGCTTTTTTTACAGATATCGCTGTGAATAGTGAGTATATTTATATCAATTCAAATTCCATTGATGACTTTTATGGTGGAATATACCGTGGTTCAATGCAGGAAGAGTTTACTAAGATGACAGATACTTTGTATGGTCCGTTGTACGCATGTGGTGATAATGTATACGCTGTAAATACTCTAGAATGCTCAAAAGAAGGTGATGATTACTGTGCTAAAACCGGAAGGAATCAATTGTTTTTGATTCTTTCGGATGGATTGCAGGTTATCTGCGATCTACCCAAAGATTATACTCCAGTGGACTTCATAATAAATCAAGATCGCCTGTTCTGTCTCTCTTGTAGCAATTTTACTCTTAATGAACATATGATGAATGGACAATATCAATACACTTTATTTGATTTTTCGCCGCTTCGTGATAATATTGTATCCTTGGATGCTGTGATGGCAGGCGATAATACTGATTCTCTATATATTGCCAATTACGTGGAAGGAATAATGATAAGAATAAAAAAGGAAAATTAGTAATACACCAAATCTAGCTATAGCAGAGGGATAAGGATGATTCTGGTGTTTGTCTTGATAGTTGTTATAGCCTTACTCGCTTTTTGTTGTACATCCTCATATGCCACTGATATTCCTTTGCTGGACACGCCATTATCTATGTTTACGTATAGACAGGTGGATTTTACCGTTGACCCAGAGGGCATGTGGCTCGGGAGTAATATGGAATTTTCTGCCATTTTATATGATACTGTTCAACACGCTTTGCTATTTGATCATTGAAAGCGTGTTTCATCAAAATGGTTGGATTTCCCAATTTCTTTACGGTAATTGGGAATCAATTCTATCTACTGGCACTCCGCAATGCCATTGAGTTTGTGCTGGTAAACATGCTCGCCTTGTTTTTCTTTTCACAGTTTATTAGCGTTTTTCTTACACGCCAGGGGAGGCCGTCACGGGTTGCTCCGCAGAGTCTTTATTCTGCCTATTGTTTTACTCTCAGCTTCGGAAATTGTTAAGTTGCATGGGGTGGGAAAATGAGAAAGTATGTAATTCTATCTCTTATAATTACTCTTTTCGGTTTTTTATTATATGGCAGAGCATATGCAAGCAAAGCATCGCGCATTATCTATTTTTCATCGCCGACATGCTCAACTTGTATTGAGATTACCCCGATGGTACAAAAGGTAGCGGATGAAAATCAAATTACCATCGTGCGGTTTGATATAACCGATGAGGGGATGCTTGATTTGCTTATACAATATGGTCACAGTTACAATCTTAGCGAGGAGAGTATCGGGATAGTTCCAACAGTTTTTTCTGGAAGAAGAGCATTTGTTGGCAAGGATATCCGGTTCAGTATCAAGGATATATTAAGTAATTCAAATGATTCATTCATAGAGATTGATACTGGAGAGATTAGCAAGGGTAACATACCTATATTGGGTGTGTTATTGTCGGGCATGTTAAACGGAATAAATCCATGTTCAATATCTATGGTTCTTTTTCTACTTTCGCTAATTACAGTTCGTGAAAAAAGCAAGATTATTTGCGTGGGGCTATCATTTGCAGTAGGGAAATTTTTAATGTTCTTGTTGATGGGTATATTCACATATAAAATTATGAACTATATACCAGATAAGTTTTCGGTTTATATGAAGTATATTTTTGTTCTGTTTGCTGCAATAATGCTGATTATGAATGCATATGATGCATTTCAAATTTTTACGAATAGAGTTGCACGGATGAAATTGATGCTTCCAAAGTCACTTCGACATTTCAATCAGGATTTATTAAGGGGTATGAAAAATGCTTTGAATAATACGAAAACCGTGGCTATGGCAGGTATAATCGGAGGTGCAATAACTTCATTGGGGGAATTTCTTTGTACAGGCCAGATCTATCTTGGATCAATAATTGCAATGTCAGAAGCTGGAGTTGCACCTGTATATTCTACAATGCTTCTTGTTGCCTATAATATTGCTCTTATTATACCAATATTGGTTATTACCGCGGCGATATTTGCTGGAAGAAAAACGCTGAGCTTATCCTCCTTTTTCACAAAGAACATGGGACTTGTTAAAACTATAAATTGCGCTTTTTTCTTAATAGTTATTTTCTTAATGCTAAATAGGTAGTCGAAAATTGAAAATTGGAGAATAGTTATGATTAAATTGCATTTATATAACTCGGACATAGAAATACTGTCTGTTAGCCCGCGCGAACTGAATATAAAAGAAGCATACGTGATTGGAAAGTCAATAGAAATGTTTGACGATGATGACCCATGCATTATTCATAGAACATACGCTTTAGAAGCAATACTGCATGAGATATATGATTTGGTTGAGTATAATATTAAGCGAAATAGATACGAGATACATTTTAGTGAGCATTTTGAAATATTCGATAAAATTGATACCATATTTACAGGTATGATTATTCGATGCGAATAAGTTATGAGTATTTTCAGATCTAGAAAACATCATGCTGCTTCCTATTTATTTATGCGGGCGTAAACCTAATAATCGATTTCGCAAAAGACCTTTTGCTACTATCAGCGAAGATTGAGAGACCGTATGTCATCGAGTTTCAAGAATGTGCTAGAAGAAGATTCTCTGCCAAATCCATTCGTCAGACTTCCACAACAACTCTATGCAGATATAATTTTTTGCTAAAAAGAAAAAAGCAAACTAAAACCAAGCCTGACGCCGTATCGGTCGTTTTATGCAACACACACGTCAGGCTGTTGATATCATTGAAGACATATTCTAGCAATGGAGGTTTTCTATAGCCACTTGCGCAGTTCTTCTTGGGTTGCCAGAACCCGATGGGTTCCTTCCAGCAAATGCAGCGTGCCCTGTAAATAATCAATGCCGCTGGTCTTGTAGTCGTAATGCAAGGAAGTGCGTCCCTTTTCCACCCTGGGGTTGGGATGGGGGATGGCCGATAAAAGCGACTTGGTGTACGGGTGGATGGGATTGGTGAATATCTCCTCCGTAGTGCCGGTTTCCACCAAATGCCCTAGGTGTAAAACGCCGATGCGGTCGGAGATGTATTTTACCATGGACAGGTCGTGGGCAATAAACAGAAACGCCGTCCCAGTCTCCTGCTGAATGGTCTTCATCAGGTTGACTACCTGGGCCTGTATAGATACATCCAGCGCGCTGATGGGTTCATCTGCGATAATCAGATCCGGATTCATAATCAAAGCCCTGGCGATACCAATGCGCTGGCGCTGTCCGCCGGAAAACTGGTGCGGATATCGGCTGGCGTGCTCCTGGCTGAGGCCCACCTTGTGCAGCATTTCGTAGACCTTTTCTTCCCGCTCGCCGCGGTTTTTGTATAAGCCATGGATATCCATACCCTGGGCGATGATATCCAGCACCTTTTTGCGGGGATTCAAGCAGGCCATGGGGTCCTGAAAGATCATTTGCATTTTGGTGTGCAAGTGGGATTCGGCATCGTTGGAGAGCTTGCCGGAAATGTCTTGCCCACCAAAGGTGATCTTACCGCTGGTCGGATCGTACAGCCGTATGATGGTACGGCCGATAGTGCTTTTTCCGCTGCCCGATTCGCCGACCAGCCCGTAAATCTCACCTGGATAAATGTCAAAGGATACGTCATCCACCGCCTTGACGGTAAACCTGCGGTTGATGCGGAAATACTGCTTTAAGTTTTGAACCGATAAAAGAGGCTTTTTTGCTTGCATATCACTCTGCCTCCTTTAGTAACCGGCGCATTCTATCCCGAAGCTCCGCGGGCATTTCCACCTTCGGCGCATTTTCATGCAGCAGCCAGGTGCAGGCATAATGGGTATCGGTAATCTTGAACATAGGCGGCTCCTGCCGGTAATCAATATTCAGGGCATAGATGTTTCTGGGTGCGTACGCGTCACCGGCCACATGATGCAACAGATTCGGCGGGTTGCCGGGAATGGTGTACAGCCTGTCGTCCTTTGTATCCAGGTCTGGCATGGAGGACAGAAGCC
>JAEZIB010000003.1 GCA_023416275.1 Bacillota bacterium
GGTGTATATGAGGATCATTTAATAGAAGTAATGGGTAAAAACCATGAAATATGGGGTATACAAGGTGTTGATAAAAATAAATATCTTGACTACTGGCAAATGGATACAAGCGAAAATATTCCTAATATGTTAAACCAATTAGAATCAGGTAGGAATATTATTTTAACAAACATGCTGAAGGAAAAGCTTTCACTACAAAAAGGAGATACTATTACACTCAAAATGAAAGAAGGTCCTAGAAATTATAAAATAGTTGGTTTCTTTGACAGTTTCCTTTTTATCGGCAACTATGCCCTTATATCAAATGATAACCTAAAGGCAGATATGGGTACAAAATACTTTTATAGAATATATGTCAAATCATCTGATAGTCCCAAAAATATAAGTCAAGCTATCAAAGATAAATTTCGCTCAGATAAAATGAGTGTACTCATTATGAAAGAACTCAAAGACGATTTTGTAAAGACCTATGATCAACTGTTTTTAATACTCAAGGTATTTTCAATCATAACTTTGATTATCGGAGTATTCGGTATAATCAACAATTTAATCATAAGTTTTATGGAAAGAAGCAGAACGCTTGCGCTTCTTCGTTCAATAGGCCTGAGTACTGTACAATTGGTTAAAATGTTGTTTGTTGAGTCTATTACAATTGGAATAATCGCAAGTATTACAGGAGTCATTTCTGGGCTGCTTTTGATAAATAATGTGCAATATTTGCTTATAGCTATACACCAACCAGTTACTATCCATTACTCCAAGTTTTATATATTGATTGCCTTACCTATTGGAATTATCGTTATGCTCCTATCATCATGGTTTCCAATACGGAGATGTTCCAAACAGGATATTATAACATCCATAAAAAATTAACTTTATAACTTTTTATAATACCATAAAGAGGAGGAATTACATGCAAGCATTAAGTAAAAAGGCTATTGAAATCAATAACCTTAGCAAATCGTATAAACATGGTCAAATTGATCATGAAGTACTAAGAAATATAAATTTGTCAATAAACAAAGGTGAATTTGTATCAGTAATGGGGCCTTCAGGTTCAGGTAAAAGCACTTTGTTATACCTTATGGCAAGCCTTGATACGCCTACATCAGGTTCTATTAAAATAAACGGAAAAGAAATATCATGTATGAATGATACCGAGAAAAGCACCATGAGGCGAAAAGAAATAAGTGTAGTTTATCAATTTTTTAATCTTATACCTGACCTAAGCGTTGAGGAAAATATACTTCTACCCATAATAATTGATAAAAAAAACAAAAAGAATTATGCAAAAAACGTAGACGAAATTCTTAATATCGTAAATCTCCTAGATAAGAAGCATTTTACACCTAGTAAACTGTCTGGAGGGCAGCAGCAAAGAGTAGCACTTGCAAGAGCATTAATAAATGACCCCGATATTATACTTGCAGATGAACCCACCGGAAATTTAGATAGTAAAACAAGCTTGGAGATCCTAAAGCTATTGCAAAAAATAAACAAGATAAAAGGAAAGACTATAATAATGGTTACACACTCAAACGAAGCAGCAGCTTTTGGTAATAGAATCATAAATATTATAGACGGACAAATTGATGTCGATAATGACTTTAGAAAGGGCAATCTTATTATATGAGTAGTTTTAACGAAGTAGATCTTACAAAAGGAAGTATATCTAAACATCTTATTAGTCAATCCACTCCATTGTTAATAGGTAATCTACTATACGTGGGATATAACGTAATTAACACCCTTTGGGTAGGTAATTTACTAGGTTCTAAAGAGGTAGCAGCAACAGCAGTCAGTTTTTTAATAGTATTTGTGCTTATATCAATAACTAATGGAGCTACATCTGCGACTTCTATCCTTGTATCCAGGTATTATGGTGCAAAGGATATGAAAATGGTCGAAAAAGTTGTTAATACCTCATACTCATTATTCTCAGTATTAGGTGTTGTTATAATAACTGCTTTTATTATTTTTTCAGATATTCCTCTTAAGCTTATGAATACCGAGGGCGATATATTAAAGATTGCATCCCCTTATTTAAAACTATCAATTATTAGTTTTTTCTTCATGATGCTTTTTATAGTTCTAATGTCAGTATTAAGAGGTATAGGCAATACACTTACCCCAATGCTTGTACTGGTTTTATCAACAGTAATAAATGCCATACTTGACCCAATACTTATTTCTGGTTTTGGCCCATTCCCCAAAATGGGTATAAACGGAGCTGCCGTTGCCACAATTGTAGCGCAGAGTTTAGCCTTAATTTTTGGGTTTATTTACACATATCGGAAAACGCCATCTGTATCTTTTCATTTAAAAGAATTCTCTTTTGATAAGAGAATTCTTTATCAGATTATTAAAATAGGTTTTCCTGCAACTATACAACAGTCATTGATTGCCATTAGTTCTACTTTTGTTGCTTCTATTGTCAACGTTTTTGGTCCTGATGCTACAGCGGCATATGGAATTGCTATCCGAATTGACTCGGTAGCTGTTTTACCTTCAATGTCAATAGGTATGGCTGTAACAAATTTGTGCAGCCAAAACCTTGGGGCCAACAAGCCTGAACGAGTTACTGAACTACGTAAAAGTGGTATTCTGTTAAGTCTGTTAGTAAATGCAATAATCGTAATTCCATGTTTTATATTTGCAAAAAATATTATTTCAGCATTTATTAGCGAGCCTAATGTAGTATCAATCGGTTCAGAATACTTGAGAATAATGTGTATAGGTTACTCACTTTTCGGAATCGTGTATATATGCAACGGAATATTAAACGGTGCAGAGCGCACCCTTTATACCATGATATATACGTTGTTGTGCTTATGGGTAATCAGAGTACCGTTTGCTTCTATTTTATCAAAATCTCATCTTGGTTTAACTGGAATATGGATTTCGATTGTAGTAAGTATTGCAGTAACAGCTATAATAAGCTCCATTTTATGCTTTCTAGACAAATGGAAGAAGTCCTATGCCTGCAGTACAACTCATCTAATGAAATAAATAAATATACTTTTATAAAACAATGTGAGTCCTTTTTAGTAAAGTATACTAATTTAAATAAAAAATAAAGGAGTTTTAAATTATGATTAAAAAGATTTACGGCAAAATAGAAAACTTTACATCGGCAAAAAGTATATGGCTTTCCTTCGCCCTCTTCATTACAGTATTCGTACTCGTTAACTTTGTTTTTACCTCTAAAATGAGTTATCTCACACAAACATTTAATTATACTTCGGATAAAGCCTATAATATGCTGACTTCCTATGGAAACGAAGGTAGAACGAGGCATTTGCTGGTACTAATTTCAGATATTTTTATGATAATCTCGTACACCATTTTTCTTACCACAGCAATAACCGCTACTTTCAAAAGATTTTTATCACCCAAAAATCCCATTTTATACATTAATCTTCTTCCCCTTATTCTGGCCATGTTACAAAGCTTGGAAATAATTGGCGTTTTCATAATGCTTGTTTCATATCCTACAAACGTATCAATAATTGCTCAAATTACAAATATAATTACAATGCTCAAAATTACATTAACTTATATTTGCTTTGTTCTTCCCATAATAGGGCTAATTGGTATGGCGTTTAAGCCCATATTTACTAGACTTACACATAATTAGAGTTTTTCTTAACGTTATGCGTTTTATATACTATCAACTTTTCCCTATTTAATATGGATAAGTATAATAAACTGGACAGAATAATTAAGGGCATATATTATTTAATTATTGAAGAAAGAAAGATGACCTATGGCTCAAAACAAAAAAGTATGTCTTACATTTATTACTGAATTCAAGAAAATTGTCGATTTTTACCGAAGCGAGAAAAAAATGTTACCTTGCTCCAGTTTGATGGATACGAAGAATACCTATTTAATAAAAATTCTGAATGGGAGAACGGAGAACATTTGACAAAGCATTTAAGGAGCAAGCAGTACTATGGATTTTATCCGGTAAAACTAAGCCATTATTAGAGAATCAAAGAAAATTAGGATTCTTGCTGTCTATTTTATTAAGGAAGGTCAGAATAATGTAACTTAACCTTAAAATAATTCAACTCATTTTTATCTTAGGGTAAAATGTTATTTTTACATATGAATTTTTTATATAATATAACTATACTAAATTTTAATGTAATAATCATCGTGGTAGTCAATTGTTTCCATCATAATAATCCCTGAGTGAAACTGTATTTCAATTTTCATTCCTTTGGAGACTCTGATTGAGTTAATTAGCCTTTTCACAAGTTCTTGGTCAAATTCTCGTGGGTTTACCGCGGTTATGGCTTTGTCCAGTGCCTCCACTCTCTATTGGTAGTTCTCTGCCTTTTTCTGTTCCTGTACAAGCCTTATCTTTACCTTTTTTAGTACGTTTATTTGTTCTGATATGTATTTGTAGGCATTGTCAAAATCATCGCTTACAGCTCCTTGTTTTGCATTATCTTCGATTAGCTTCAGCATCTGCTTCTGCAGCTCCTTGATTTGAACATTGTATTCGGTTGTAATGCCCCCGGTGCTTAGTTTTCTATTACCCGGATAACATTCTCACGAAATGTTCCAATAAAGTCGCCGTTGTTATCTAGTTTGGTGATATTAACATTGCCTTTGTTCTGTCTTTTTTCTTTTTTGTTCCGGTAATCCCATAATCCGCATATATGCCTATAAACTCCCACCCTAGGTTGTTGTTAATAAATTTGGTGTAATAGCTGACCTGCGATTCAAATGAATTTTGTTGTTCCTTATGCATAGAGCTTACCCTACAATATGCACAAACACGTATTTTACCCAAAACCTCCTGATTTTTTTCACTAAGATTGGGTTCAATAACGGTAATCTTTTTCACTACGATCCCTCCTTTTGGTAGTGCCATGTTAACGTAGATACTCTATTAGTTCAAGTTTATTTGCTTAATAATTTTAGTTAAAAAAAATACAAATTACTTATCCTAATTTTTTAATATAAACTCTGTTTTCTCCAGCAAACAGACAACGATTTCTGTTTTGGTGACTATAATTTTTTCAACCGTCATATAAAACAGATCTGCTTCAAATTCTTCTATCTTATTGGCAGTTTGAAATATACTTATAAACCTCTTCGCTACTACTCTATTAAAAACATTTTCATCCTGAAGAGTTTTTCTCCATTTATTTAGAAATTGTTCTCGTTTTTCGACAATCTCATTGTAAACTTCAATAAAAGAATCTTTAAGGACTTTATCATCAATATGTTTGTTTTCACATCCAATTCTACCCTTTGTCTTATATTTAGAATTGCATATCCAAATGATTCTCCTAAGCCTTTCATCATTTGAGTTCCACACCTTTCTTCCAAAAGTACTACCACAGCAGCCACAGATAACTTTACCTGCAAACGGGTTATCATTAGTAATATAGTCCATCTTTTTAATGTTATATTTTTCTGCATAGGCTTTTCTTCTCTCCATTTCAATCTGTACTGCCTCCCATGTATCCTTATCAATAATTGCAGGATGGCTTTCTTCAACATAATACTGTGGTATTTCACCTTTATTTATAACTCTCTTTTTGGAAAGAAAATCAACGGTATATGTCTTTTGAAGTAATGCCTCACCCTTATACTTCTCGTTACTCAGCATTTTCCTAATACTGCCCTCATACCATTTTGCCTTTCCACTCCAGTTTGGAACGCCTTCTTTTTCAAGCTCGTGTGCGATTCTGTTAGTACCTTTACCATTAAGATAATCCGCATATATTCTTCTTACAATCTTTGCCTGCTTTTCGTTTATGACAAGATTGCCGTTTTCGTCTTTATCGTACCCCATAAATTTTGTATGGTTGACTATGACCTTACCCTGCTCAAACCGCCTTCTGATGCCCCATGTGCTCGATTGACTCAAGGAATTTGATTCTTCTTGTGCCAATGAACTTAATAGCGTTAGTAAAATTTCACCTTTTGAATCCAATGTATGTATGTTTTCTTTTTCAAATATAATCTCTACACCAAGCTCTTTCAGCATTCTGACATAGTTCAAGCAATCTAAAGTGTTTCGTGCGAACCTTGATATAGACTTTGTTATTATCACATCAATTTTTCCTGCTTTGCAGTCGTTAATCATTCTGTTAAACTGCTCACGCTTTTTTGTGCTAGTTCCTGTGATACCCTCGTCCGCATAAATCCCTGCGAATTTATAGTCAGGATGGTTACATATATATGTAGTATAATATTGTACCTGTGCCTCATAGCTTGATAGCTGTTCTAATTGGTCTGTTGATACACGACAGTAAGCCGCCATTCTCTTTTTCTGCGGTTCAGCATTCTGTGCCGTATTCGTTCTGTTTGCCCTTGCTGGAATAACTGTAATGCTTCTTGCCATTTTGGATTTCCTCCTTTATAATCGTTGGTTCCGTTATATTAAGCCCGCCTATAATCTCATCATCAATTACTGTTCCTTCACAGGCATCTTTACCATTTTTAACATAATTGCTGCATTGCCAAACTATCTTTTTACAGGAGTGTTTACTGTTCCATGTTCTACGTCTCAATGGTGAACCGCACTTGCTACAGAAAAGGATTCCTGACAGTGGATAGCGGTTAAGGCATTTTATTGAGCCTATTGAGTTTCCTTTTGCTTCAGCACGTTTTTGCATTTCAAGCTGAACTCTCTCCCATGCTTCCTTTGTAATTATTGGTGAATGGTTATCTTCTATGTAATAGCTATCAACCTGACCTCTGTTTATTTTCCTTAGCTTAGTTAAGTAGCTTGGAGTATAGGTTTTTTGAAGCATTACATCCCCTTTATACTTTTCATTTCCTAGAATAGTCCTAACAGTTGCTTCATTCCATTTTGAGCCTGTAACTGTTGGAATACCCTCTGAATTAAGCATTTTTACTATTTTAAATATCCCATTACCTTCTAAGTACTCTCCATATATTCTTTTTACAATCTCAGCCTCTTTAGGGTTTATTATTAAATCTCCATATTCGTCCTTATCGTATCCAAGAAATCTATTAGCGTTTATAACCAGTTCACCTTTTTCGAACTTTTTGCGATATCGCCACTTTATATTCTCACTAACACTTCTGCTTTCTTCCTCCGCAAATGAAGAGAGGACGGTAAGCATCAGCTCACTGTCCCCGGATAATGTCGATATATTTTCTTTTTCAAATCTTACCTCAACACCTATATATTTTAATTCCCTTACATATTTCAGTATTACAGTGCTATTTCTTGCAAACCTTGATATTGATTTTGTTATGATTAAGTCTATTTTTCCTTCTCTACACAACTTTAACATTCGTTGAAACTCAGGTCTATCATCTTTTGTTCCGGTTATTCCTTTGTCTGCAAATATTCCTGCAAATTCGTATTCAGTATTTGACGAGATTAGCTTTTCATAGTAGGTTACTTGATTTTCCAAGGATTCACCCTGCTTGTATCCATCGGTGGATACTCTAGCATAAGCACAGACTCGTTTTTTAGTTTTTTCAGCCTTAACTGTCGGCTGTATTATACTCACACGCATTGTTTTTGCCCCTTTTAATGTATATATAAATGTATTATTTATATAAAAAAGAGGCTGGACACTTGTCCAAACCTCTAATGTATTTTCTCATTCCATTTTCTATTGGTTTTAGCCTTATTAATTCAAGCTCATTGACAATTTTCTTTTCACCGAGAGTGAATTTGAATCCATAAAGCCAGCTCAATTGTAGCCTTATACTGGTTTTTTTTATACAATTGTAAGCAGATTGACCCGCCAGTGTAAGAATCAAGTTACTCATAGCTTAATTGCCCCTTTGACTATTTCAAGGATACACCCCAGCTTTATACCATCCTTTAAGCCCTGCATATAAAGAATTTCATTTACCAAAGCTCCCATGAGACCATTGATACCAATATATTTGTCAAGTAATTGAGCAAGCTCCTTCTGCTTCTCTTTTGGAACAACAGATAAAATTTCTTCACTGCACGATTCCATATCCAAGCCCAACTGGATATATTTATTGTTACTTAAGTACAACTCAGCCAAATCCTCGGATACTCTTCCGTTGATAAAACAGATAAAGGCATCTTCAAAGCTTTTCTCAGTTTGTTCACGCATAAATGTATTCTCCTTTCAAATTTGTTTGAAAGGAAACCAAAAAGGCGCACTGCAGGATTGATATAACCCCACACTGCGCCTGTTGTATTATTGTAAAAATATTCTGTACAAGATATAATATACACAGGGTCGCTGTGGCAGCATAAGCTGTCGGTGTTAGGTACGGTAATTACCTGCATTGGCTTCCGGGTGCTCCAACACCCTGAAGACATGGCGGCCTTATTAAATTTCCTTATGCACATATTAACTCTGAAAGTCTTATCTTGCAAGTAGTACAGCCTCATTTTATCAATTTGTTTACACTATATTTCTACTATTCGTTTTAATAATTTTATAATTTTTTAACTTTTGTATTAATCTTATTTTGATAGTATCTCTGCTGCTCTTTTTATCAAAATAGCAGCATATTCACCTTTTACTGTCTTTCCGGCTTTGGCATTGTTAAACCAATAGTCTGAATCGGTTATAATTCCTTTTTCCTTCATTAGCTTTACTGCCTGTCCAATTTCATGGTTTTCTGAAATATGCTCAATTCCAAAGTATTTTAATACTCCTTTCGCAAGAGTTATACCTATTTCTTCTATATTATATGTAATCCATTTTGCATCCTCGGCATTATCGTGATATGCAATTTCTATCAGTGCAGCAGGGGCATTTGTTTTTGCCAGTTCATAAAGAGGCTTACCAGTGCCGAAATGGTTGTATCCCTCCATAACTCCTCTATCACTGGTTGGTGTTAAGGGCGATAATTCAGTATATATTGCTCTTGCCAGCTTCTCAGCTTCTCCACCAAATTTGTGACAATACACCTCACAGCCTCTTGCCTTACCATTTGATGCATTTGAATGTATTGCAAAATGTATGTCAGGCTTTTTGTTGTTACTATCAGTTACCACTTGTGCAAGTAGCATCTCTGGCATATTTCTATATACTGTAAGTCCATGACCTTTTAGTACTTTCTCAACAACATCCGCCACCTTGTTCATCATCTTTTCCTCTGTGCCGTAGTTTCCTACACCAACATTTTTCTCTTGTGTTGATGGGCTTAAATATACTGATTTATTCATTGCTTTTATCCTCCTTGTTCAACTGCTCTAAAGCCTTCTTAAGTTTTTCCGGTATTGGCAGTCCAATTTTTCCTGTGTTCTCTAAAATACTAATTCCTTCATTCGATAAATAAAAGAATATAACAGCTGTACGTATTGCACTACCATCCTTTATTAAATAGGTGTCTATAATGTTTCCGATACCTACCATAATAAAAATCAGTATCTTTTTAAATATTCCTCTGAATCCCACTTCGCTTGACAGCTTTTTCTCAAGTACTGCTACCATTAGCCCTGTAATATAATCAATTACTACAAATGCAAGCAGTGCATACATAAAACCATCAAAGCCTCCCATAAGCCAGCCTAGATATCCACCTATTGCTGTAAATATTATTTGAAATGTGTGAAGCATATTTTTCATGTGTTTTTCCCCCTATAACTATAAAATTTATCCTCAAAAATAGACTTTTTATTACTTTGTTGTTCCACTTTTTTATTTCCTGCTGTTATACTTTTTTGTTTTTATACTTTTCGATTATTAGCTTAAGCTCGTTTCGGCAATAGTTTTTTGGCAAAAAGATAGGGAGAGACTGTTATATATCTCTCCCATTAAATCAAGTGTTGGCGTTATTTTAAATTGAGTTGTTTTTGGCACCTGTTTTTTTGTTATAATTTTTGTTATAATTTTTGTTCTGTTTTTTGCTATATTTTCTATGTTGTATGTTCATCTAATAATGCTTGAACAGCAGCTTTCCACCTTTCAGGCACATCACTGATTATTTTTAGTCCTTCTTTTATTAGGTCATAATAAATCTTATCCATTATGCTACACCTCCTGCCACCATCTCTGCAAGTTCTGCCAAAGCTAATTTTATTTTTGTATTTTCGTCTTTAAGTTTTTGTATTTCTGTTTTTGGTAAATCCTCAAATACAACCACATTAGGTGTAACCGATACATCTATACTTTTTACATATTTGCCTTCAGGTATCTCTATATCTAAATATGGTATTCCTACTGGTGTATATAAATCACTTCCTTGAATTTGGCTAATTATCTGACCTCTTTTGTCATAAATAATTCTTGTTATCATTTTATATGTTCCCCTTTTTAGTTTTATTCAAATGCCCAATACTTTACCGATGTAAAACCATAACTACCAGCACTGAATGAAAATGTACCTGCTCCTACTGACCATGTTGGAATAATTGCTTGATAAGAAGTATAGCTATCTCCGTATGTAACACTTTTATATCTGGCAAGTGTGGCCACACTCTGATATATACCTGTTGAGTATTCGGACGTTATTTGATATGCGTCTGAATTTATAGTAGTTTCACATAATACAAGTATTGTTGATGGTTTGAACCCTAACCCTGTTACTGTAAAAGGAGGTGCTACATTATGAGAACCAAGCCAAACATCAGCATATGCCCAACGCTTTTTTGTGCTTGTACCAGTTAAATTTATGCCACTAGCACTACTAAAAGTATATCCGCTATCCACTTTATCGGCTGTAGCTGTGCCTGTTACAGCAGCAATAGTTTGTGCTCCGCTTAAATATTGACCTGCCGCAATAGTTTGTGTTGACGTGCTTGGGTTATATGTAGCCGCCGCTTTGGTTGTTATCGACTGTGTGACCTTGCCGCTTCCGTTATGATAACCCTCTGGTATTGTATAGCTGCCATTAATTGCTAAAGACTTGTTAACCGCACCATTGTTTTGCATCGTTCCCATCAAGCCGGTATCATTTTCGCTGCTAAACGTCTTTCCTGCTAGCACATTTGCAGCAATGGCATCACCCTCTGCACTAGCTTTTATAAAAAAACAGTTGCTGGTACCGTTATACCAAACGGTATATGCTTTTCCTGCTGTTAATGCAGGTGCTGAAGTTGTATTTGGTTTATATAACGGCTTGGTGTTTATGGTAGTTGTAGCTCCGTTATTATTAGCAGATGCAATGAACGTAATGGAAAAACCATTTACTAATGTTTCATTGATACTAAGGGTTATTGCTGTCGCTGTTCCTCCTGCTGTCTGGTAGATACTATCCGATATATGTGCAGCAACAGCTGTATCTAATTCTGCGGTTTTATTCTCATTTCTGTTTAGCCTCTCTGCAGATATTCCCGGTGCGGCTCCGTTGACATATATTGTTTTTATATAATCCCCTAATGCCATTTTTTACCTACCCCCTTGATATAGTGTCTGTACGGCGGATAGTCCAGCTCTCTGTTGATGCCTTTTGCCTGCTGTATAGAATACGTGCTATACATATCCCTGAATTTGTTGCTGCTGTTGCACCTGTTCCTGCAAACCACCCTATTTCCTCACACTTAAAGGCATTTGCTTCGGTGTCTGCTATATATAGCTCGGTGTAGAGCTTTCCGGCTGTTACTGGATCTTTATTCTGACTGGTTACTGTTTTTCGGAATTGTTCGCTACCAAGTTTTGTGTCTATATTTGCAGGTGCAGCCGTACCTTTGCCTAGAGCAATATATTTGATTTTGCTATCTGTGATTGCACCTGAAAGCATATCGCATATCATGTTAAGTCCTGCATCTGTAATTAGGTTATGCTCTAGAGGTATTATTTCTTTTACTTTGTCTTGTTCTTTAATTTCTATCTCCCACTGTCCAAGCCAGCTTGCTGTTTCATTCATTTCGATTATCTCCTCCTATAATTTACCCACATAATATCTCTATGGGTATAATGTTTCTGACGGGTACAAGGAATCTAAAGGTAATAATAAAGGATGCGCTGTATTTGCCGCATCCTCTTTCCATGCCATAATCTCTTCTATTCTTATTGACTCTGCTTTTTCACTTGCTTCCTGCCAGAATATCCACTCTTGGCTTTGTAGAGGTTCTGTTTTTTCACCTTCTTCAAGCCATTTGTAGTTTTCTTCTTTAGCAACATATTTTTCAACTGGACCCTCGCTGTCTGCATATGTGGTTTTCTCAAGCTTGGCAATTCGCTTCGCCATTTCTTTTAATATATTGCTTAAATCCCTTTCAGGAGTTTCAAGCTGTAGGGTTATTTCAACCGGCTTCATAGGAGTGCTGTAATAGGATACTTCTTTTATTTGCAAATCTGCATCTATGTTAATGCCCGGTATCGTTACACGGATTATCTCACCCGCCTTATATATTCCCTTAAATGGTTTTATGCTGCCTGATATTATAGGTTGGCTGTATTTATACAGATGCTTAAAACCAAGTTCTATTGCTAAATCTTTGTCATCAGTATCCACTTGAAGGATATCTTCAAATACTCCATACTTCTGCTGACTAGCTGGTTCCTCTAAAAGTATTTTTATAGGGTATTCATATTTATATGTTATTGCTCCGCTTCCGGAAGTGCATAAATCAGGTATTAGCAGCTTTTCTGCTGCATTTATCAGAAAATCATGTGTTCCGGCTTCATCTATATTCTGAATGCCGAGTGTTTTTGAAGCCCCGTCAACAGTTACGGTAATGGGAGCTCTCGGACTGTAATAGAGCTGTATTGGCAGCGTTCCAACCGTTATATTTTGTGTGTACAATTCACTTGTTGCTTTACCGCCTTTTATCCATAAACGGTTTACTATATTGCTTGCATCTGGCACAAGCTCTGCCGAGCCTTTTTGATAGGTACCATCAGTTATTTTTATTGGATTTTTTCTGCTCCCTTTTGGCAAAAAGTGTACTGCCAATATCCCCATTACCTCACCACCTAACCTGGATATAAATCTACCGCTGGATACAAGCTTTCTGACGGATACGGCACCTTGTGTATTAGCATTTCAACAAGCTCAGCCCAACCTGAGCCTTGAGGCTGTGTATCTATTTGTTCAGATAAAGGCTCATCTATGTACCATTCATAACCGCTAATATCAGATAGCTGTTCCATTGCGTCAAACAGGAAGACATCGTTAAATTTTATTGATATTGCTTTGTCACAGGCAGCTATGCTGTCAAGATTGAACTGCGGTGCATATTTCTGAAATAAATCCAGCACTATATCGGATATCCTCTTATTAACATAGCTTTCTGTTACAAGTATTTTCTGTGGTCTTGCTGTGTAGCTTAGCCCGCTTATTTCAACGATATTTGCAGCTCCATTTTTCTTTCTTGCAGGATTAAGCACCCAACCTCTGAACACACTGTCATTTTGTATTACTCGAACATCTGAGCCAACGGGGTATTTATTGAATATTTTTGGGCTGAACGATGGTATTGTAAGTGAGAAGGAGCCTGCCCTGTCGGTTGTGCTCGTATTTGTTCTGCAGCTGTCATAGGCTTTTATCTCTTCCTCATTTCCGCCTGGAGGGGTGATGAATATTTGAGTTAGCATGTGTTACCACCTTTCGAGGAAGAAGTCGAATAAATAAGTAATAGTATAGCCTCTTTGAGTTAACATTTGTTACCACCTTCCCCCAGTACTAAGTCCATAGCTGCCTGCTATTTTTTTGCTTATTATATCAGCGAATTCGTCCATACCATTTCGCCCAACAATCGTTCCTTGGTTTATAACTGTAATGCCTGCTGAGGCTGCCATTGGAACTGGGTTTCTAATTCCTGATGTTCCATTTCTCATATTGACATTCATATCAGAGGCTAGTCCGTTAACTGCATTTGTTACAAGTCCCTTGCTTTTTTCTATGCCAGAAGCAAGTCCTGCCATAAAGTCAGGCATCCAGGTTTCATAATCTGCAAGTGGTCCTATGTCAGGTGTACTGAAATGAAGATAGCTTCTAATATTACTTGCGACACTTTTAACTGCTTCAAGAAGGTTGCTCATTGCGTTCATGATGCCCTCTTTGAAACCGTTTATAAAGTCAGAACCCCACTCTAACGCTTGTCCGGGTAAAGCCTTAATCCAATCAACAGCGGCAGTTATGCCATTTACAACCGCAGTCTTTACGCCAGTCACCGTATTTACAACACCCTTTTTCATTGAGGTAAACATGCTTACTGCAAGATCATATAAGGTCTTTGGTAAGCTTTTAAAGAAATCGACTATATCATTCCAAATCCCAACAACACCATTTTTTATATCATTGCAAATGGCTGTGACTCCATTTTTGAGTGCATCAAAGGCTACAACCGCTGCTGTTTTTATTGTATTCCATATCGTGATTGCTGTATTTTTGATGTTTTCCCAGGTTGTTGTCCAGAAGCCTGCTATAGCCTTCAGGCTACCTGTAAATATCAGTTTGATTCCTTCCCATATTTGCTTTAGAGCATTTTTCAAGTTTTCGAATATCCTTGCTGCATCTTCCTTTAATTTAGTAAAATTGCCTGTACACAAATCTATTATTAATAGCACCGCACCCAAAAAGATATTTTTTATGACTGTCCATATTGCGTTTAATACCTTCTTCAGCCCCTGCATTATGCTGGTAATGCCGTCCTTCATGCTGTTCCATATGTTTAGCGTGGTATGTATAAACGGATTTACGACTGACAATATAGTATTAACTATCCCATTCCAAGCTGTTTTTGCAGCTGATTTGATTCCTTCCCACAAGCCCGAAAGAAGCTCCTTTATCTGTTCCCAGTGCTGGAATATAAATAGTGGAATGCCAGTAAGCGGAGCAATTACTGTTAATATTTCAGGTCCCCAATTTGTAAAAAAGCTTTTCAGCCAGTCCCAGATGCCTGTAAAGAAGTTTTTTATATTGTTCCAAGCCGTAACAGTCCAGCCTGAGACATCATTCCATAAGTTTTTAAAGAATCCACTTATAGGTCCCCAGTTTTTTATAACCAGAAATGCTCCAGCCGCAAGTACTGAGATTGCAGCTATCGTTATACCAATAGGACCTGTTGCCACCGCAGCAAACCCACCTGCTGCTGCAATTGCTCCCGATGCTGCTGAAAACGCACCTGCTATCGCCCCAACAGCTGTTATTAATTTCCCTATAATCAATATAACTGGGCCTATTGCAGCTGCAATTAACCCTATTTTTACTATTAGTTCCTGTTGGGCAGGGGTCAGTTTCATAAAGCTGTCAAGCAGGGGTTTAATAGCTGTAATTAGCTTTTGCACCATTGGTATTAAAATTTGACCAAATTGGATGCCTATCTGTGTTACCTGCTCCTTCATAGTACGAAGTTGGTTAGTCGGACTATCCATCGTCCTTGCTAAGTCACCTTGAGCTTTTGAGGTAGATTGCATAATGAGGGCATATCTTGCCTGTATCTTTTGTGCATCTGTCATCTCCTGACCCTGCTTGATTATGCCGTTTGTAAGGGCATAGGTTTTGACCTGAGTATCATTAATCAATATACCAAGACTTTTAAGCGGCTCGGTTTCTCCTGATATTCCTGATTTAAGCTTTTCAAAGGCTTCCTCCGGCTTCAGGTTGTAAAAGGAAGCCATATCGTAGGCAAGCTGTGTTAACCCCTCTGACATTTGAAGAGCCACAACTTTTGACTGTCCCATCGAGGTAAGCATGACATTAAATGTTCCAACATTTTGACGCACTGCATAAGAATTTAGTCCAAGGCTTTTTGATATGTCCTCAGACCATTTTCGAGCTGATTCTGCCATATCCCCCATAGATACCTCGAAAAGATTTTCCGACTCAACAGCATCCATTGCAAGCTTTGTTGCTGCCGTTCCTGCGCCTGCCAACGGGAGCGTGACAGCTGTAGAAAGTGTTTTTCCTACGTTTGAGAAGCCATCACCCACCGACTTAATTTTTTTACTTACGTCATCAAGGCTTTTTGATAAATCTGACCAACCCTTTGTTTGCAACTGCTTGTTTGTTTTGGCAAGAGCATTCTCCATTTGCCCGAGCGCAGTCTTTGCTTTATTTAGCTTAATTTCAAGCTCCTGAGTCGCTTTTGCATCTCTGCCTTTTTGTTCGCTTGATGTTTGAAAGGCCTGCTCCAATGCATTCACTTTTTGCCTCTGCAGGTCTAGCTGTTTTGATAAGCTGTCAGCTTTAAGCTTCAAGCCTTCGGTGCTGTTGCCAAAATCGCTTATTCGTGAACCAGCAACCTGAAACTCAGATTGTACAACCTTGAGCTGTCTGTTTATTCCTGAAATCCCGTTTTGAAAGCCAGTCTGATCCATTGATATTTTTACCGTCAGGTTGCCGATTTCTTCTGTAGCCATTTAACACCTCCCTTCAAGATTAACTGGCATCTAATTTTTTGAATTTATATAAAAAACATATAAACTTCTAAAACATTAAAAAATCTTGTCTATAGTAACCTTTTTCTGACCCTTGTTTGCCTTATAGCTCAATAAATCAAGGTAATAAAAAAAGTCCGTCTCATCAATGTCAGTCAGCGTCCAGCCTTCTTCCATCAAATTGAGATAGACTTCCTTCATAAATTCAGCGGGAGAAAGAGGATTGCCTATTTCTCCGCTTGAGCGTTTGGGAATTTCTCCAGCTTTGCACCCATAGTACCTACAACATCATTAATACAATCCATTAATGTTGGTATGAGCTTGTCTGCTTCTAAGCCGTCATAAATATCATCAATGGTAAATTGCTTGTCAAATAGCTGAACTATATAATCAACCAAGTTGTCCAAATCGGCTGCCTTCATGTTATTGAAATCAACCTTTTCTGTTATTTCAATAGCTTTTCTGACTGCCCGTGCTTTAGGTGCAGGTGCTATAAATATCTTTCCCCCAAGAGTAATTTGCATATGCATTCTCCCTTCTTTTTAATTAATTTTCTTTAATATTCTTCTTTAATAATTACATAGATATTTGCCACTCATATTTACACTGTAAAATTTACAATGACATTTGAAGCAAGCGGTACACCGGAAATAGTCCTAACATTTTTTGTGCAAACTGCAACGTAAGAACCTGTCACTAAGCTGTCAGCTGGGTCAAGTGTAACTACGTTTTTAGCAGCATTAATACTAAGTGAGGCACTAACAATTGTTCCATCAACCTGCATCAAGAATATATCGCTGTCTTTTACCGTTGTCGGGTCTATTGCTCCACTGAAGGTAAATACTACATTGGTATCAGATGTCACTTCTGAATCACCATCGGCAGGTATCGTAGCTACTGTTGGTACTGCTGTGTCAGCACCGGGGATTTTTACTGTTTTGAACCAAGTGGAGTCAATGTCCGCAGGGCAATTGGGATCTGTTGTATCAACGTGGTATTCCCATGGGCTCTTTTGGTTTGAATCAACAGTCATTGCATATATGGTCGGTTGAAAGGTCGCCTTGATTGAAGGTGTTTGGAAATCTGGCTTTCCCTCCTGTCCCTTCATACTGTCATCGGGCAGTGTGAATTGTCCTTTGTATATAACTCCATAGCGATACCCGCCCCTTATTGTTGCCTTGTAAAGTAAGGCGACATAGGGTGCTTCATCACCATCTGTAGCAAAAACTCCACCCTCGGCCGCTGTATTCTGACCTAGCAAATCTGCTCTCTGTGCGCTTGTGAGGTCTTGTATGCTAATGCTCACTTCCGCGCTATCGAACACAGTCATCTGATCCCACAGCTTATTCTCCGCATATGACTTTTCTGTGTTTTGTTTTGGCTTTATACCTAATTCTTTGACACCTGGCATGTAAATCGGTGTGCCATATGTAAGTGTATTTAATGTATCAGCCGTTTGTTTTGCATAATATAGATTTTCAATACCTGTTATAGGCATTTGACCAACCCTTTCTAATTTAATTTACATAAATAAAGCGCATAGCTTTATGATATATTTTAGTATCCGGTTCATAATAGTCAGAGCATGTAGTGCGGCTGAATCCTGCTGTTGCAATTCTTTCCTTTACTTGCTCCTCTAAAGCTGTGTAATCTGTCTTTGACCAGATATCAATCTGAACATATATTCCTGTTGCAATTTCTTTGTTTTCAGCCCAGCACTCACCCTGCTCGTTATAGCAGAAGAAAGTTATATATGTTTCTGCGTTACCGGAGTATGACAGAAATTGTACTGGGATGGATAAGGGCGCAAGTGTATCAATTATCAGCTTTTTATAGTTCATAAGCCTAATGCCTCCCTTAGCTTTTGGATTATTATTTCGGTTATGTTTTTTTTGTTTTTCTCATATGCAGGCTGCAGGAATGGCCTTGCAGACATTTTGGATGTACCCCACTCTAAGAACTTGGCTCGCCAGTTTGTATCCTTTCCAGGACCTATCTCAATATATCTGATTCCATCCTTTGTCTTTACACCATAAATCTTAATATCCTCCCTGATATGTCGGTGCTTAATTGAACTTACATTAACCAGACTTTTTGCATCATTTGCTATCGGTATAGCTGCTTCCTTTAATGTAGCCACTTCAATTTTACTAGCGGCCTTTCCCATTTCCTCAAGCCTCTTTAGCAGTTCATCCATCCCAGTTAGTTCAAACTCAGCCACTTGATTTCACCTCCATTGCTTTTATTTCTATATATCTGTTCTTATACTTAATATTGTCTATGGCTGTGATGTTGTAGTCTTTATCCTGAAATACGATTCTCATGGATTCATCTATATCTGGTATTGCTCTTATCTTGAACTTTATAGTATTCTCTTTTTGAACCGCAGCGGCTTCAAAGTATTCTCTTCCAGATAGGTTCGCTGCCGAAGCCCAAACTGTCTTTAAAGCAATAAATTCCTCTGTCTCAAAACCGTTCTCATTAACAGTAATAGTCGGCTTTAAAAATGTAATACGATGCTTCAATTCCCCAATTCCCACTATTTCACCAGCTCCCCCTGCGATATGTGAACAGAAGCCTTGTCACTACATCCATTACTTCCTTCATATTAATAGTTTCACGCATTTCATAAAGGCTGGCCACAAGGTATAGAACTGCTTGCCTTACTGTTTCCGGCACTTCTGCGAATTCTGACAAGGGGAATCGGAGGACACCCTCGCAAAGTTCCTCCGCTGTAGAAATAAAATTGGTGACGAGCGTATTCTCCTCATCACCATCTATTCTTAAATATATTTTTGTCTCTTCAAGTGAAACGATCATACGCTCACCGTCCTTTTGCTATTTTATGTATCTGCCATTAGTCCCGCTGACCTTAGCTTTTCTAGCAGTTGATTGAATTCTGATTTTAAGTCAGCTATTGTTGTAGCACTACTGTTTGCTTGTGCTTCTGCTGGCTTGAGTTCGGTACTGCCAATGATAAGTTTTCCCTCGGAGGTTATCTGGAGTGTTCCTCCGATTACTGTTTTTTCTCCGCCTGATTCTGTGTAGTTTTTTACGTTGCTCATTTTTCACCTACGCCTTCATTTGAAGCACTTTTATTGATTCTGGAAGAACAAGCTTTCCATCAACTCTCTGCATTGCCTTAAAGCCTATCTGTCCAGTTGCTGCAAACAGTTCATTCAATCTTTGAAACGACCTACCCTGTCTGTCGGCTATCCAGTAGTTGCTAAAGTCACCAAAAGCAATTGGCTTAGCACCTGCAGAAAGTGCAGGTACATAAGCAGATGTCCTTATTGGCTTGTTTAGGATGGTGTCTGGTGCATTTGCTGTAATTGAAGGTTGCCACAAGTAATCACCACTTCCATTTTTGAGCTTTCTGATTGCCTTTACTGTTGAATCATTCATTATGAATACTGCATTTTTTCTGTAAGGTGATTTCAAGCTGTAGTAAAGGTCTATAACCTCATCCGCTGTAATTGCTGTTGAGCCTGCCGCTGATACACCTAGCTGGGCACCACCTGTTGCATTTAATATTCCTGTTGGTTTGCCGACCCCATCACCGATAATAAAGGCTTCTTCCTCCTTCGCACCTATTCTTCTTGCAAATTCCTTTGCAATATATTTCTCAAGATTAAACACACTGTCGTTGAGAAGCTCTTCTGAAACCTTTAGCATTGTTACCAGCTTGTATGCCCCGATTGAAATCAGTCCGAAGGAATCATCTGATTCAGGGATATTTCCTTCCTCCTCTACCCATGAAGCTGTTCCCTTGGAAGCTACAATAGGAATTTTCTTATCACCAGAGGAAGTATTCATAATATTTGCTATCTGTCTGAATATATTTTCCTCTTCAAGACTCTCAATAAGAGTTCTTTCAAACTCATCAGGTGCAAGCACTCCTCCTTCAGAATCAGTTCCAACTTGCAAGGCATTATGTACCTCGAAACTGTTTTTGTTTCGCATCAACTTCCAAAACGCATCTTTGTATTCGTTTGTTGCTCTTGGGCTGATTTTACTTTTTCCCTCCTCAAGGCTTGCATTTGGCGCAGACTTTATTGCACTTGAGGTTGGTTTTGACAGTTCCAAGTCAAGCACAGCTTGTCTTTCCAGACGCTCTATTTCCTTACCAAGATTTACAACATCAGCTTCCATCTTCTCATACTGCTCTGTATCCTCCGCAGACAATAACCCGCTTTCGCCTCTTTTACTATCAAGAAAAGCCTTTGTACTGTCCCATAGCTTTGCTCGTTTCTCACGAAGCTCTAATATTTTATTCATTATCTAGTCCTCCAAAAATTTAATATTTTATTTTATAAGTTCAAGCCTTTTTAACAGCTGTTCATGCGGTGTTCCTGTTTCAACTACAGGCTGTGTCTGTTTAGCCTTTGGCAGTTTATTTAGAAATGAATTAACTACTGCCATTTTGCTGAATATGACACCATCATCAGAAGGCTGCTGCTCACTTTCTCTTTGAAAAAGCACCCCGTCAGCAAAGCCCAGTTCCACAGCCTTTTTTGCATTAAACCAGCTTTCTGAGTCCATCAATTTGGATAGCTTTGACCTTGACATTCCTGTCTTAAGTTCGTAGGCATTTATGATGCTTTCTTTGACTTCATTTAACATGGTTATTCCGCTTTCAAGGTCACAAACTTCACCGAATACAACTGTTGCAGGATTATGAATCATCATCATTGATACTGGTGACATCAAAACCTCACTACCTGCCATGGCAATAACTGAGGCTGCACTTGCCGCAATTCCATCAATTTTCACTGTGACCTTTCCTTTGTATTCCATCAGCATGTTGTAAATCTGACTGGCACAAAAAACATCACCACCCGGAGAGTTAATATAGACTGTGATGTCACCGCTTCCATTCATTAATTCACTTTTAAACTGTTTAGGTGTTACTTCATCTCCGTACCAAGTCTCCTCTGCTATGGCACCTTCAAGGTAAAGAGTTCTGCCGGTGTCCTCGTTTTTTACCCAATTCCAAAATTCCTTTCTCATTTGCCTCTCCTCTCACATAAATTGCATAAAAATAACACACTCACCAAACAGTTCTTTTACTTTTTGGCTGTATGCTTTGACAATCTAGAACAATCGTTCTCCTATAAACTTCAATCAAGCTTAATATCTTCACCACCTTTGTTATAACGCCTAAATTCAAAATGAAATTTTTCGATTGTAGAAAAATTTCATTACATAAGCGGCGTTTCAACGAGGCGGGAGATATTCTCACCGCCTGAAAACCAAAGCGGCACCCGCCACTTATAGAAGTGGTGGACATTATCTTGCCTCGTTATATTTTTGAGTCCAAGCTCCTGCATTAGACATATCAACAAAATTTCCATTAACCAGATATTTGTTTCCTCCTAACTCATCTGGTATTAGATTCATCTCCTCCAGTTCTCTGATATCATTTGCGGACATGATTCCGTTTTGACGCATTATTTGATAAAAAGCTGCTCTAGATGCTGCATCACCACGCAATCTTCCATTTAAATTAAATTTCACAAAGTACATTTTTTTCTCGCTATCTGAAAACAATGATCTTTGCATGGATTGCTCAATTCTTGAAACCCAAGGGATTATTGTATTATCAATGAAGCTAATGGATTGATGCTCTATGTTGCTAAACGTAGCTTTTTCCAAGTCGGCAACCAAATGAGGCGGCACTCTGAAAACCCTGCATATTTCCTCAATCTGAAACTTACGTGTTTCTAAAAACTGGGCTTCATTTGGTGGAATCCCTATTTGAGTAAATTTCATACCCTCTTCCAAAACTGCTATTCGGTGAGCATTTGAGCTTCCTTGGTACACAGCATTCCAGCTTTCCCTAACCCTTGCTGGGTCTTTTACTACACCTGGATGCTCAAGCACACCTCCCGGATTTGCACCATTAGCAAAGAACTTAGCCCCATATTCCTCAGTTGCGATTGCCATTCCAACTGCATTTTTAGCCATTGCAATCGGTGAGTACCCGATAAGACCGTCAAAGCCAAGCCCGGGAATGTGTAGTACTTCATAGTTTCTGAGATAATATATCTGACCGTCCTTGTTGTAGATGTAATAAATTTCACCACTATCATTCATGGTCACCGTCATCCTGTCCGGCAGCAGCGGATAAAGAGCGATTACCCTTCCTCTTCCATCCCTGATTATTTGTGAATAGGAATTTCCCCATAATAAAAGATGACCCATCAGTGTTTCTCGAAACACAAATGAAGTCATCTCAGAGTTAGGTGCATCATGCAAAAGGTAATATAAAGGATGCTCTAATGCTTTATCCTTTCCTCTTTCTGTGTATTTATATGTATGAAGTGGCAGCGAGGCTATTGTCTCTGCAAGTATTCTGACACACGCATACACGGCAGTTGTCTGCATTGCTGTGCGTTCGTTTACTGTATTTCCGCTTGAACTGTTTCCAAAAAGGAAACTGTACGCGCTTCCCCAAAAGCTGTTTTGTGGACTGGCTCTTGGCTGAAAAAACTTTGATATTATTGGTAGTTTCAATATTTTCCTCCTTAAAAATGGGTACAAAAAAACATCTGTTGTTAGCAGATGCTTTGAATATTAATTCTGAATGCTCAATATTATATATGTAGTTTCTTGCCTTTTGGTATATTATCTTAACTAAACTTATTACTAAATAAACCTTTGAGGTCTTTAGCTTCGTATTGTGCCATCAACACCATTTTTAATAATTGAAGCAAAAACTTCTCTATTAAGAGCTTTATATACTTTATACAATAAATCAGAAATAATGTTTAGTTTATCATTATACATCCAATTATTCCAATATAGTTCCTTCAGATAGTACAAAGCATCCCCATACAAATCATATTTTACTGCATCAGCACTTTTAATAATGAATTTATCATAAATGTCTACATCTGAAATATCATATTTTGCTAGTTTACTTTTTGAAAAAGTGTCCTTCGGAGCCAAAGCACCAATCCCATCGCTTGTCTGAATGTAAAAATAATTATTCGGAATTTCTGGTCGAATCCTTTTTCCATTCCCTCTTCTATCATACATTCGGTTGGCTTTAGCCTTTGTTGGCTTTATATTATGTTTAGATAATTCTTTTATTAAACGCTTATGCTCTATACCAGAATAGTCGTTTAAATCAATTTGATATGATAAAAGATTTTCTAAAGCTAATACTGTATTTTCTCCACAAAGCACCACCCCTTCATCATCCATAGGGCAAAATATCCCAACTGGATAATCACTTCGTGGCATTTCAGGAACATGTATCACATATCCATAGTGAACACCATCAACCCCCTGTGCAGCAAATGACATTAATTCTGGAGGAGTGTTTTGATACCTAAGCTCATCACCACCCAAATATGCAAAACCAAAATAATCTTCCAAGATTCTTCCATACTCCATATTATTTTGTTCAGAATAATTCTTAATTATATTTAAAAGATTCACCATGCTATTAGGTAATAAAGAATTCAAAATTATCACCTCTATATTGTTTTATTGTATTAATTTCATTAAAAATGTCTTTCATTAATATATTTTAATTTAACACTAAACTAATTCTTATTAAAATTCTAAATTGTATCTAACAAATAAGTCTATATCGACTAATAGATTTTTATAATCTATACATTGTATTTTTCTCTTATGCTTTTTAATGAAGCTTCCCCATCAAGCACTTTTCCTTCCTTGATTTGTTCCTCGGCTTCAATAAGCTTGCTATGCACATCTAGCATGAACATTTTTTCTTCATACATTTTCATACTCATAATTACCATATCTCCGTAACCGTTCTTTGTTATAAAAATTGGTTCGTCAGATGCGTGACACCTTTGAGAAATCTCACTTGTATTTTTTAAATCTCGGATTGGAATAATCTGAGGCATAATTTTCAGCTCCCTTCTGTGGCTTTTTTATACCATAATTATACCCCGTTATCAATTCTTTATTAACGGTTTTCTTGATTTAATAAAATGGACACTCTCTTAATTGAGTCTATCATAGTGATATCTTTCATTGGATCAGCCGGCTCCGTTTTGTCTGTTCCTGAGAAGTATATCATTTCTTTATACTCCGCTCCCATATTACGCAGAAGCCTTTTCCCCATAGCAAGTGCAGTATCCATGTAACCATCACCGCCATCAACAAGGATAACAGCACCATACCTCGATTTCTTTTGCAATACAATTTCATTTCTAAAATTCTTAGCTGTCCAAAAATATTGAAGCCTACTTGCCCAACTAAGCAATGGACCTGTTAATTCTGCAAAATATATCGGTGAAGCAATTATTATGTTATCTGCTTCAATAATTATACTATATACCTCTTGCATATGATCATCGATTGCACATTTTGAATGTGTCCAACAATATCTGCAATCAATACAAGGTGAAATTTTGCATCCATACGTGTCCAATATCGTGACCTCACCATTTATAACTTCTTTTAACTTTGAAATTATTGAATAAGTACAACCATTTTTTCTTGGTGAGCCATTAATAATTAAAGTTTTCATTATTTAAACTACACTCCATTATTTGAATTTCTAATATGCTAACTTTAGCAAACATCTTTATCTAACTTTTTCTCATTTTCAACTATTTCATACCCTTATTATAGTATAAATGTATTTGTTTATAAATATAATTAAAGCATTAAAATCCCCCTCTCATCATAAACACTTCCTTTATTCTCATTCCTTATTGCTCTATCCAATGCCATTATAAGTGCAACAGCACCGTCAATACGCTCTGTGCTTTTCTCTTTGTCAGGTTTAATGTTTCCTGCCGGGTCAGTTTTTACATAGATATTATCCATCATCCACCTAAGAACTGGGTTTCCTCCGTGTGCTATCCTTTTTTCCAGAGTCAACTTCATTAATTCCTTTGAAGATGGTGACATATCCTTGTAGCCTTGTCCGAAAGGTATTACAGTAAAACCCATTCCCTCAAGGTTCTGTACCATTTGAACTGCTCCCCAACGGTCAAAGGCAATTTCTTTTATATTATACTGAGTTCCAAGTTCCTCTATAAAAGTTTCAATGTAGCCATAATGAATTACATTGCCTTCTGTAGTTTTTATAAAGCCTTGCTTCTTCCATATGTCGTATGGCACATGATCTCTTCTAACTCTTAGTTTGAGATTATCGTCAGGCATCCAGAAGTATGGAAGCACTATATATTTTTCATCAGCTGTTCTTGGCGGAAATACCAACACAAATGCTGTAATATCCGTTGTGCTTGAAAGGTCAAGACCTGCATAGCATGCTCTGTCTCTAACGGCTTCAAGGTTTACCTTGAATGAGCACTCATCCCATTTGTCCATTGGCATCCAGCGGGTAGACTGCTTTACCCACTGGTTAAGCCTTAACTGCCGGAATATATTCTCTTCGGCTGGGTTTTCTTTAGCACTGAGGTATGCATTCCTTACCTTTTCAATGCCAATGGTGTGTCCAAGTGAGGGATTAGCCTTGTACCAGTTCTTTTCATCACTCCAATCATCATTATCAGCAATTCCATATATAACAGGGTAATAGGTAGTGTCGATTTTTCTTCCATCTATTATGTCCTGTGCTTTTTGGTGCTGCTCATAGCATATTGAGTTTCTATCTGTACCTGCTGTAGTAATTAAAAAAAATAGCGGTTGAAGTCTTGCATCACCGCTACCTTTAGTCATTACGTCAAATAAATCCCTATTCGGCTGTGCATGTAATTCATCAAAGACAACTGCATGAACGTTAAGTCCATGTTTAGTATAGGCTTCAGCGGATAGCACTTGATAAAAGCTGTTTGTTGGCTTATATACAAGACGTTTTACAGACATAATCGGCTTTATTCTTTTTTTAAGAGCAGGACACTGGTCAACCATATCTACTGCAACATCAAATACTATGGATGCTTGTTGTCTGTCAGAAGCACAGCCATATACTTCAGCACCCCATTCACCATCACCACATGTCATGTATAAAGCAATTCCGGCAGCAAGCTCACTCTTTCCATTCTTTTTTGGTATTTCCACATAAGCAGTGTTGTACTGCCTATAACCGTTATTTTTTACTGTTCCAAATACATCACAAATAATTTTATTCTGCCATGGTAGTAAATCAAACGGAACACCTTTCCACTGACCCTTTGTATGCTTTAAGCAATTAATAAATTTAACGGCTCTCTGTGCTTTTTCTTCATCATACACTCTTCTTACCCCCACTTAGTAGGATAAGTTCCATAGGATCGTCTATATCTTGCTGAACATTATCTGAAGCTATTCTGCTTCTAGCAGATGGTGTCATGCCAAACTGCTCACAAAACTTATTCATTATTTTAAGATAAGTTTGGGCGATTGATACCTGCGGCACCTGCTGCCAGTATCCCGATGGTGTTTTTACAATTGTTCCGTGCTTTGTTATGAACTCTTCTGCTTCCTTCCATCTTGCATATGCCTGACAGTAGCCTGCAAATGCCGCCATATCAACTTCTGTAAGTATGCCAAGCTGTTCAAGCTGTTTTACTGTTCTTCGCCATTCCTTTTTAGCCTCACTGTCAAGCCATGTTGGACATTTGGGAGCTTTTTTACTTGGCTTTGGTTCTGTTTTGTTTAACTTCCTTTTGCCTGGGTTGCCTTCGAGCTCCTTTATTGCAGTAGGCTTTGGCTTTCTTCCTCTCTGTGCCACAGATATCACCTCCAATCTTAGTAATTTTCTATATAAGAAAAGGACCTACCGGAGTAAGCCCTTCAATTTTTAATTTTATTAACCCTATTTATTTCAATTTAAAATGCTTGAAATCAAACCTTTTACTATCCAAATCTGAAATCTCCCTAACATTCTCGGCAATAGCTTCCCTTAAAACTCTTAATGGTATTTTATTATCATGATAACCTTGCCAGATTATATTAAGATAGCGATTTGTTGGCTTAGCAGGAAGTTCCTGATAATCTTTAGCCATTATATATACCATTGCCTTTATATTACCGTTCTTTGTTGCTACTTCGACTTCTTCCTTCACATACAACTTTGGATATGCTTCGTAGAGGTCTAGTGCTTTCTCGCACTGAATGGTTATCTCCCACAAAACTATGGGGACAGCGCTTCCCTGTCTTTTTTCAATATTTGCAACACCATTGTTTATTCCTCTGAAGGTCAATCTGTAATTTCTTAATTTTCCTGTTCCTATAACCTTTGCATTAGGACATCTATGGCTCATTTGCTTAAGATTCATGTTTGAACCGTAAGCCCCATATATTTTGGTTTCATTTTTCATCGTATAAATGCTCCTCTTCGTTTTTGATTGGGGCTGTGAGAGCCTTGTCCGCCCTCACAAGCCCATGCTTACCTTCAAGCGGCATTGCGCCAAGCCGAGTTCCCACTCAGACATGCAAGGAAGTGATGTCTGCAGGTTTCAAATTCCTCACCGATAAGTCCAAGCCTAAGCATCCAGCAACGGAAGGTGTACTTTTCGTTGTCCGTATAGGTTCTTCTTGCACTTGCAGACTTTTGGCTGATTGCCTGATGGCTTACCGCAAGGCAGAATTGTATGTATGCCTTAATCTTTCCTGCATGGGTTGTCCCATTAAAAAGTCTGAATTCAACCGTTCCCTTATCAAAAACGCTGTGAAGGTTAAGCCCATGGTATCTGCTGTTATGATAATGTCTGCTTCTGTTCTCCTGTCCGAAACCTGCGTACCAAATGTCTGCCAAAGCTTCCAAGGTCTTAGGCTTTTTCTTGTTTATCGTTGTTATTAGGTTTTCGTTTACCTTTTTGCAGTATCTTAATCTTGCAGGATCTATCTCCAAGCTTTTATATAATAAGTCCTCCTTGCTTGCCATGAGGTTGATTAGGTTTTTCAAGCTTAGCGGCGTGTGTTTTTTTGCATCTACATGAATGTGTATTCCGCATTGGTATTTGCTGTCGCTAAGTGCTCCTGCGTGTCTTAGCTGTCTTACCAGCTCTTGAAGTGTTTCAATGTCCTCGTAGGTTAATATTGGGCTTACAAGTTCCACACTATAATCCCTATCCGCTGTAACAATCCGACCGTATTCTTTTTTGTGGGCTAAAATGCTCGCATCGCTAACAAATTTCCAACCTCTGCCGTCTGATGTTGTAACCTTGTATTCATCGTAAGTGCCACCCTTGTGTTCAAGCCTTGCTCCCACTCCGAAAAATTTTACCGCAATCTCTGCAGCCTTTGCCCTTGTTATCCCTGTCATTTCAATTTCAATTCCGAATCTCTGTGTTTTCATTGTAATTTGCCCCTTCCAAAGTAAATATTTTCCTTTTATTAGTGTACATATTAGCTCTGAAAGAGGCTTATATCCAGTTAATTAAGAGCATATTATCAACAAATAACACAGCGATTTTTTGTGCATTTTACAGTAGTTTTTAGTTACTTTATTTCGTTTAATTCTGCATTTGGTCTAACTAATATAGGGCTATTTGATACTCTTTCTGTCTTCCTATAAGCCCCATTTCCTTCAAGGTATTTAAGAAGTAGCATTCTCGACTTTTTATACTCACTTCCTACAAAGCCAAGCCTAATTAACCATGTCCTCATTGTAAATTTATAATTGTCTGTAGCTGTAGGCTTTGGTGATGCATGTTTCAAGCCTCTTGCACTTTGGCTAAGAAGTGAAATAAACTGTGTATATGCTTCGAGTCTATCTGGCTCCTGTAGATGTTTGAAAAACTTGAAGGTTATAGTATTGTTAGTAAAATCAAATTCAATTCCGTGGTAACCACTCTCTTGCTTTCCGGCTATTTCAGTTTTAAATTCCTCAATTGTCTGTTGTTGTGCTTTGTTCAACTCTGCAATAAAATCAGCTTGTAAAATATCAGCTTCAATTTCAAATACCTTTTTTACAATAGGCTGTTTACTGTAAAGCATGTTAAGCATATTTCGAAGCGTGCTACATGTGTGTCCTTCCATCAGAATTGTAATTTCAAAGTCAAGGGCATCGTTTACCTGTTGTTGTTCCTGTGCTGACATTTCTTTTTCTTCATTTGTTCCATTAATCAGTACTTCAAGTTCAACCTCTACATCATCTAATGTAATTCTCCCTGCTCTATCAATTGTATAAGTTAGTCCATTAATTGTTATCATGTATGCAAAACTCGGAACTCCCATATATTTTGCTTTCACTCCTGCATGTTCTTCCAAGGCTTTAATTATCTGCTTTCTGTCCATTTGTAATCCCTCCTGCAATTTTTGTTATTACATATATGGCTCTAAATCACAGTAATTGCAAGGGTTTTATTACATTTAGTCATTGTTTTTTATATTACACTTGATGCCTGCAAAACAAAAACAAAAAAGTTCAACACCTTTACTCCACATTTAATACTCTGCAGCATCCGAGTATAGATGCTTCCATCAAAAAGGCTACCTAGTGTAAGTTTACTCATTGACAGCCACCACCTTACTGTATGTATTTTTTATGCCATCCCTAATAAGAAACACATCACTGTCAGAACCTTTTTGAGCAATGTACCTTTTCACAATAACATCCGCATATTTTTCGTCAATCTCAATTGTGTAACAGACTCTGTTTGTTTGCTCACAAGCAATCAGCGTTGAACCGCTACCCCCAAACGGCTCAAGGACAATACAATTGCTCATGCTGCTGTTAGTAATAGGGTAGGCACAAAGTGCTATTGGCTTCATTGTGGGATGCAGGTCATTCTTCGAAGGTCGGTCAAAGTTCCAGATGGTACTCTGCTTTCTATCTGAATACCATTTGTGCGTGCCATCCTTTCTCCAACCAAAAAGCACAGGCTCATGTTTCCAGTGATAAGGACTTCTCCCCAATACTAAACTCTGTTTAGCCCAAATACACACACCAGATAGATATAGTCCAGCATCCTTGAAAGCTTTTCTAAAATTCAAGCCTTCCGTGTCTGCATGGAATACATAAATCGAAGCATCCTTTTCCATACAGTCAGCCATATTGGTAAAGGCTTTCAAAAGGAAACTGTAAAAGTCCTCATCCTTAAGATTATCATTTTGTATTTTCCCAGCCTTCGCTTCATATGCAACATTGTATGGTGGATCTGTTACAACAAGATTGGCTTTCTTTCCCTCCATTAAAACCCTGTAGACGTTTGAATCCGTACTATCTCCACATACAAGCCTGTGTCTGCCAAGTAGCCATATATCACCTTTTCTTGTTACAGCAGGCTCCTGCAGTTCTTTCTCTACATCAAAATCATCCTCCTTGATTTCCTTTGAGTGTACATCATTGAATAGTTCGTCAATCTCTGGCGGTTCAAAGCCTGTAAAGGAAACATCATAATCCAGTTTCTGCAAGTCCTTTATTAAATCAGCCAAAAGCTCTTTATTCCACTCACCGCTTATTTTATTAAGAGCAATGTTCAGAGCCTTCTACTTGGTTTTGTCGATATCAATAATTATGCAGTCTATTTCTGTATAGCCTAAGGTTTTCAGTACTGATATTCTCTGGTGCCCTCCTATAACTGTTAAATCCTTATTCACAATGATTGGGTCGACATAGCCAAATTCATTTATACTATTCTTAATTTTTTCAAACTCTGAGTCACCAGGTTTTAGCTTCTTCCTTGGATTATATTCAGCAGGTACTAAGTTGTCTATTTGTAATTTTTTAAATTCCATCTTCCTCATCCTTCCAAAATCTAGCTTTTATATAACAGTTGTGGCTGCAATACTTTCTGCGTTTATTGCCATAGCAGCTGAACTCTTTATTACAGTTAGGGCAAATGTATTTATATACTGCTTTGCAATTTTTTTTACGTTTGTCTTGGTTTTCCTTCCACCATGTTCTCCGGCACTCTTCGGAGCAGAAACGACGTTTTGTCCCACGCTTCTTTTGTTTAATTGACTTTCCACAGCAGGCACAGAGCAAATTTTGGTTTATCTTCTCTTCTACATTCAATGAGACAACCTTGGAATCTCCATCAAGTCCATTGCGTTTACAATATCCTCTTATGCTGTCTCTTGAAATTCCAAGTACAGCTGCAATTGCCTTGTAGCCAACTCCCTTGAGTCTTAAATCCTGTATCTGTTGCTTTTCAAATTCAGTCATCCAATACTCTCCTTTCTGCGTAAGCAGTATTTAAAAAAGTAATAAAAAAAGCGCCTTAATCAACTGTTTTTACAGCTTTTTAAGCGCTTTTTCTTTTATATTATATTTATGAAACTAAATAGAAGATTTACCAATCTCTCCATTCTTCAGTTATATCACCTTCAACCTCTAATCCAACTTCTTTTGCAGCTTTATCAATGAACTCCCATAACTCTTCTCTTTCCATAGTTTCAATAAAATAATCATATTTTTCATTCAATTCATTTAACTCAAGGACTGTTTTCTTAACACACTCCATAATTACATCTTTCTCTGGATTTTTTCCAAGGGATATTAAATCATCAATATATTTATCCAAGACTTTTTCACTAGCGAGTATACTTTCTTCAGTGAAAAGCTCGTCTCCCTCTTCCATACTTTCTTTCCATCTAAGCATAGGCTTTTGATTTTTTAACTCAAATAAACTCATGTCTTCCTCCTTATTTTTTTAGCTACTTGATATATTTGCATAGGTATTATCAAAGTTCAAATTTTTCAAATCATCTTTATCTATCATAAATTCCAAGTATCCTGCATCCCACCAGCACATACCTACTTCATCAATAGACGAGAGCTTTAAAAGCAAATGCCAGTTTTCAATTCCTTCATTATGTCTTTTAATATCTTTTTTATAATCTATCAACAAAGGTAAAACCTCATTTTGTAAAATTTGTGCATATTCAGTATTTCCGCTCTCTTTTGCTTCCTGTGCTTCATTCCTGATCTGTTCTTCACTTTTATAATAGTTAAACATCATCTTACCTAATCCATTACGACAGAAGTAGGCATCCTGTTTAGGATTGCTCGAAAATGTTTCAGGCTGCCCCCACAGTATATCTCCACTATTACATAATTCATGATAAGCCTCTTCATACTTATCGACTAAAATTTCGCCAACCTCACTCTCAAATGGAATACAAATTTTAGTATTGAAAGATATTTGATATGAAGTGAACTCCCTATACCCGAGGCATACTTCCTCTTTCCCTTCTGGAGGCAATGTTTTCCTTAATTCAGACAAATCTCCATTAAAAAAGAAAATCTTATGAGAAATATCATATGCGGGTTCATCCACACCAAGAAAAAAGTATAACATTCCTTGTTTAGGAAAGTGGTCTACTATATCCTCAGATAATTTACGAATAAAATTTAAAAGTAAATATACTCCTATATAGATAGACTTCTCATTTAAATCCATAAATATTTCTTCTATTTTTTTAGTAACAGTTAATTGTACTTTTATTTGAGAATGCTTTCATTTTGCTGTATCAATTTAAAAATCAATAAAAAAAGTGCTTTATTCAACTGTTTTTACAGCATTTTTAAGCGCTTTTACTTATTTATTTTTATATTTTTCAAATCCCTTAAAGCTTCGACTTTTCAAGGGTTGAACACAATTTTATTTGTTTTTATATGTAATACCTTTCCGCAAAAAAATAATATGTTAAGACCCTTATGGAAGTTAGCATTCACCTATATTTTTAACCTCAATTTGTATCCCCCCTTGTTTAATTCTGCGAAATTTCACGCGAAGGGGGGCAGCGGTTGGTGTGTAAGGGTTTGCAGAGATTTGATAGCCCCTATGGTGTCGATTTGAACCTTTACGCATTAATATCTATACTCTTGGTATCTATCCTCAGTCATTGTTTTTCTATCATGACACTTCTTACAAAGTGACTGCCAGTTTCTTTCATCCCAAAACAGAGCTTTGTTACATCTATGAGGAGTAATGTGGTCAACCACTGTTGCCTTGACCAGCTTGCTTTCCTTCAAGCAATAAATACACAGCGGATGGCTTTCTAAGTATCTCTTACTGGCTGTTCGCCATCTGCTGTCATAGCCTCGCTCCTCTGCACTCTTACGTTTGTTAATATCTAGGTTGCTGTGTTTATCACAATAGCTTCCGCTTGTCAGTTCAGGACAGCCTGGATGCTTGCAAGGTTTTAGCGGTTTCATTGGCATTTCGTTTAGCTCCTGTTCCTAGTAATTAAAAATTGCAGGCAGTGTATAAAAGGAGCAACTCTCACTGCCTGTAATGTTAAGGCTAAAATAGAAAAACCACTACAAATTATCCTGTAATGATTTCATAATAATAATACTACCATAAGAGCTTGTACTCTCTTTCTATGACTTCCTACGTATAAACTTTTTCTCTTCCTTCTCATTAAATATGATAATATCCGCCCCCATACTTCCACTGCAATTATAATAGTCACTATTCTGTTTTATAGAAAATTTAACAGGTAAGCTTACCTCGCTTTTTGCATCAATAAAATACTTAACAGGGATATTTGAAGTATCACAAATTGTAATTGCATTTTCTGAAGGGAATTTTAAAGATTCATATGGATATTTATTAGGGATTACCTTTAAATAAAACTCCTTAGTATCATTACTGTAATTTTTAAGATTAATTTGTCCTTCATATAAAACGTCAGCATTTTTATTATCGCTTGTAAATCGAATTTGGCTACTGTCTCTTATAAATTCAATCGAGGATAATCCATCCATATGAGATTTAATGAAGCTATATGTTGATTCATATACTGGTTGATAAATAAATGAACTAACGATAAAAAAGCAAATTACAAACTTACCAAACTTCTCATGGACATCCCTTTTAAATCTCACAACACCTGCAATTCCAAAAACTAACAAAAACAATGCTACGATACCTGTATAGTGCAAGCCAGAAGTTCCATTAGACCAAACTTCAAAACCCATCTTTGTTAAAATAAAGTCACCAAGTACAAAATCATGTGTATTATTATTAGTAAAAAGTATTGTTACTAGAATTATCATTACAAATGATGCTATCCCTAGTTTTTTCTTTTTTTCCATGCTTTCCTCCCATGATGCTCCACACCAAAATATCAAACAAATTAATAATTTACCTAAATATATTATAGATTAAGCATAGTAAAATATTACCACGTTATATATTAATTGTTAAGTCGTCTTTTTATCTATGTGAAAAAGCCACTACAGATTTCTCCGCAATGGCTTTTTCACATAATTTCACTAGTACTATTATATCACATTCATTTTGGACATTTTTGGACTTTTAAGAATTTTTCAGGATTTTTTTGGACAAATACTATCTAATTTCAAAAATATTTTTTCCTCAAACATTATTTAATTTTCCATTCTGCTATAGGGCAATACTACTATCAATAGTTTTTAAGCATATCCCCCTTTTGGCTTAGGCAACTTTTTATATTCTTCTTTCTCAACCACTATTTCATGTATTTTTTTATACAGTTCTCTTAATTTTACAGCCTCTTTAGTTTTAGAATCCTTCTCATCCTCCCAGTATATTCTTTTCTCTTTACCCTCATAAAAAATTCTTATCCAATAAGTCGGAAAAGGTGTTTGACCTGTATTGCTCTCAGGTGTAAAGATTCCAGGATAACTTAATATATCTATATTCCGCATAGTCTTATATATATCATTCATTTCTTCTTCAGATAATTTTAAATTTGTAGTTAATGTACCTTCACCAATCATATCTTTTGTATATGTTCCATCAACAGTATTCAACTGATTTTTAGCAGTTATTCCGTAATTTAGAATAAAGTTAAAATCATCAGGTTTTGATTTTGGCAACTTATTTTCTGTAGACGATGAAGTACATCCCACAGTTAAAATAACAATACATAGCATACAGATAGACATTAGTTTCCTAATAGACACCATGATAACACTCCTTAACACCTACGTGCTTACCTACATTTCAGATTTATTATAATATTGCTATAAGTTAGTTAGTTGAGTTTTTCTGTCTAAAAACATGTCCGCAATTCAAACATTCCTTTTGATTGCTGTCGTGTTTACTAAAACAGATTGGACATTCATCCTCCTCTGCTTTTGAGGTTTCATAGTCTATAGCTAAACCTTCTATTTCTTGTTGCATATCTTCAATTTTTTGTTCGAAATATTCTCTTCCATCATCTATAAACCAAAAGATATAGCCACATGAATCACATATATAATTTATTGCGCCTTGGTTTGCCCAATCTAAACCCATAAACGTCATACCTCTTGAATTTAGTAAACTACTTCTTTTGGCAAAGCTTTTTCCCTTACAAACAGGACACACCAATTCATAACCGTTAACTTTAGTCATAAGCCTCCACATTTTTAACCCAGTTGTAATAATTTATAGCAAAATATAATTTTACCATATTATGGGGTTAATTCAAACTTTTATATTTAAAATAAAACATAAAACATATTATTAAAGCCACTACAGATTCCTCTGCAATGGCTTCAATCACATAATTTCACTAGTACTATTATATCAGATTCACTTTGGACATTTTTGGACTTTTGAGGATTTTTCAGGACTTTTTTGGACAAATACTATCCAATTTCAAAAAAATCTTTATCAAGATAATATTTTAGTTTTGTTTTTCTCATGTCGTACAATGCTTTTATAAAATTGCTTTTGATTGTATTTGGCATTCGAACCTGACTTTTTCTATCCTTTCGTGCCTTCATATAGGATTTAGATTCTTCTCGTATATGCTCTCTGGTTAAATATACATAGTGTGTTTTTTTCTCGCCATACCTGCTATAAGCTATGTAGTACTTATCTATCCATAATAGCATCTCCTCGTTTTCTATAAGTGTTGTCTTAGGTACCATCTGATTTATATATTTCAGCAACAATTTTGTTGAAGGCACAGTCATTCTAAGCTTTTGTGCTGTCTTTTGTGCATATTCTATCAATGTAAAGTCGTCCAAAATTTTGTTCATTACACTTTACCTCCCTGCAATACTTTTTCCATAGCCTTTAAAGCTCGATTATGTATTTTGTAAATGTATGAGGTTCTGTAATTCATTTTTGCTGCGATTTCTTCCCATGTATTAAAGCACAAATACCTTAGTTCCAACAATATTCTGTTTTCAAAGTTGTCCAGTTTTTGAATATTACTTGAGATTTCTATTTTTAAATCTATAAACCGGTCAATTGTTCTATTTATTTCGTCCTCTGCCATTACAACCTTGGTTATTGCATTTTCCATGGGGCTTTTTTCTTTAGTGCAGGCTACTCTTTCTTTACTAACAGAAGATGTTATTTTAGTAGTCAATGCCTTCAGCTACTCTAGCTGTTCCAATTGATTATTTATTTTTAAATTCATTCTGTAGGCTTGTCCTAAATATGATTTAGCATTCATAAGCTCACTCCTCCAAGTTTTCAAGTATTTGTTTTACCTCATCAACACTTGTAACTTTGTAGGCTTCACCCTTTGCTTCTTTGATCTTTCGAATTGTTGCTTCCTGTATCTTTGTAAGTTTTCCTGATCCTGTTTTTACCTCAAAGGCGATAAATCTACCTCTGATACAACAAATGATATCGGGGATACCCGCTGTGCCGTACATGCCGCCATGTTCCTTCCAGCAGAAGCATTTCGGTACAGTCTTTAAGTACTTTAATATTGCAGTTACTATTTGTTTTTCTGCCATACTATAATCATCATCAAGCGCACCACATAAGGGTTTGAACGGGTCTGATTTGATTCCGAACCACTTGTTCTGTTTTCAAACCCAGTGTTTCCAATACTTGAACGGGGTGAACCACAAAAATGAAGTTCTTTATATATATTAATATATACATATATATTTATCTCTTGGTTATAACGTAAGGAGTTGAGAAAACCGGTTCCACCCGTTCAAGGCTTGCCCTCACTAGGTTATAAGCTTCTTTAAGCAGTTCCTTTACCCGTTCAAATTCCTCAATCAATAAGCTTGATGCCTTTCCATGTTTTTCGTCTGCTCACCTTTTCAAGTGACCTGACTATGCTCTCATCCACGCTTTCAACATCCTTATTAAAGCTTGCCTGAGAAACTGGCTTGAGTCCCGCATTATTACAATACTCCTTATACCTTGTAAACAGTTCATCTCTGGATATTTCTCCACCAGACTTGATTTCACAGCACTCATCAACAAAGGATAAAGTGCTATTACTGTCAATTTTATAGCGCTGCAGCTCAGCCCGTGTCCTGTCAGTCTCACTAAACACATACCCATTGCTTATTAAGCGTTTCAAGCCCTCAATAGCCCACATCAATATTCCATCACACTCTGCTGCCAGCTTTTCACGTAAATTTGCATCGCGTTTCGGAACAGGCACAGATTTATCAAATCTTATGATAATTAGCTTTCTATAGAACCCATCGCTCCTATCACCATAGTTTCTCGGGATATCATTGCAGGAAAATAGCAGCCTTGCATAGGGCTTAAAAAAGAACGGATTTTTACCTTTACGCTCTCCGGTTATATAGTCCTCACCTGTAATACTCTTAAACAAGCCATTGTCATCAATTGCTTTTGAAGGCAGGTCTGCAAATATATTGGCAAGCTTCCCGAACAGCTCTGCCGTTTTGAACCTCTCTCCTATGCTTTGCCATGGAATATTTGATACGTTGCTGCTTCCCAGCAATACATCCTGTGCTACTGACAAAAGGGTTGATTTCCCCGCATTAGGAGCACCAACAAATACAAAGCTTTTTTGAGCCTTGTTTATTGGTATTAACAAATAGCCCAATATCTCCTGTACTAAGTACACTTCTTCTGCCTGCAGTATCCCGTTTAGAAATTTTAGAAATAATGGACATTTCGCATTAGGATCATAAGCAGCTTTAATCTGAACAGTTGAATAATACTTTGGAGTGTGTGGCTTAAAGCTGTCATCCAAAATGTTATACAAACCATTTTTAACATTGATAATAAAGGGATTGCAGTTAATTTCACGTATCGGCTTATTAATTAGCATTTTCCATTGACCTTCAGCGTCATTGATTCCCGACATTGTTGCATACCTGTCTGTTAAATGCTCTCGTACCTTTGCTGTAGCCATTAGATCTGAAACTTCAGAGTAGGCGCCATTTTCATAAATATAATAGCTTTCAGCACCATAAAATGCGTCTACATTTTGAGACATGTATTTTGCCAGTATCCCCGGAATAAACCTTAGTCCTCCTTTATCGGTGTATTCATACCACTCAGGAAGCTCATCATTGCTTGTTTCTCTCTTAGTTTCCTTATTGTCCTTATATTCTTTATACAGCTCTTTTTGCATTGTAATCAGTGGTTTCATCATAGATGACTTTAAGTTAAAATAATCTTTGACTTCAAATTCGATGAAGGTTGAAGCAATAACACAATCCACATTATACAAATACTCTTCTATGAAATTCTGGGCAGTTTGAATATCATCTACTGGAACTTTTTTGACCTCAATTTCTCCTAAGAACATTCTGAGTTCTTCTACACTGAGCGGTTTATAGCACATTGCTGCTGGAGCCTTGCATCCACAGGAGCCGTCAGATAACTTAGGGCATTTGAAGCCTTTATCTGCTATGGTCTTACAGGTAATGGGCTTAGTGCCGCTTTCCAAATAGTGATTGATTTTATGCTGTGTTTCTTTTGCGTTGTATGAAGGATAATCCATTGAAAGCTTATGAATTACCTTTTCACCACCTTCAAATACTGCTAAGTTTGTAATCATTGAATACCAGTCATGTTCAGATAATGAGGCAGCATTATTTTTGCAGTGCTGTATAAATTCACACCTTCGACCGACTAATATTAGCCCCTTGCGAGTACCAGTTAGTACACTTTTTGCACTAACTGGAGTATCACCTTCTATAACAGGCAGTACTGCTTCAAGCTCTGCTTGAGTGTATCTTAATTCAGGGTTGAACTTAATACACTCCACCATAAAGGGTTCTGCTTTGCAATGCTCAAAGCCTGGAAGTCTTAGCACCCTGCTCTCATTGACACAGGAGCTGTCACCCTCAAACTGTGCTATAAGTCGTTTTTGTATAGTTCTGAACTTTGATACCTCACCATCTTTAATTAGCCAGTAGGTATGTAGTGATTTCTTTGTTCTTACAATCATACTAGGAGGAAGAGGGAAGGCTTCAATTTTTGCTAATTGTTCTTCAATACTTAAGCTGTCATTTTCTACAAACTGTGCATTGATACGGGTAATCTCGCCATCTTCATGACCACCATAATTTACAACAAAGAAAATCCCTCTGTTTTGCTTATTATGTTTTTTCAGGTTTTCAACCGCCTCGGCAATTCTGCCGGAAGGATATTCAAGCTTAAAACCCTTGAAGGCAGTACCTTTTCTGTCTGAAAATACTCTTATACATACTGTTTCACTAGCATCAAACAGTGGCTTTATGAACTCCTCCAGAGGTATATTTAGAGCTTTAAGCATCTCTAATAACCTCCTCGCATCTATCACTAAAGTAGCGGATGGTCATTTTACGTTTCTTTGCCTTTTCAAGCTCAATTGCCATACCTTTTGAAATCTTTGTTCCGAAACACCATAGTTCCTGGCATTTGCTCATGAGTACCAGCCCCATAAAGATTCCCAGGCTGCGTTGTTCCTTATCATCATCGTCCAAAAATTGTGGGAACAAAAGGTGTGGAGCTATTGGTATTGCATTCCTTGATACTGCAAAGCGTGAATAGCCTCTCGCTTTGTTTATGTTATATTCTGTATTGCCTGCAAAGGGCGAGCATATGTAAATAAGCGGTTTGTATTTTTCCTTTTTCGCTTGTCTTTCTATTTCTAGTAATGCTTCATAGGGTGTAGGATCATAATATCCTTCATGATTATATCTGCTAATACTCATTTGTTAGTCCTCCATATCCTTCATATCTCCAAAATTTTCTCCAAGTGCCGCCTCTGCTACTATTGGTACATTGAAGCCCTCAAAAGGCAAAGCCTCCATACTCCCCTTAATAAGTAGGGCAGCTTCCTTTGCTCTTTCCCTTGGTACTTCAAATACCAATTCATCATGTATCTGTAATAACGGCTTTATCCATTTCCTTTCCTGAAGGTCTTCAAGTATTCTTGCTATTGCAAGCTTCAAAATTTCTGCAGCAGTCCCTTGAATCGGAGTATTAAGAGCACATCGCTGTGCAAAGCTCTTTTTACCCCAGTCATATGAGTTGATATCGGGAAGGTATCTTCTTCTTCCTAGATAAGTCTCAGTGTATTTTCTAACCGCCGCTTTTTTCTTGACCTCTTCCTGCCACTGAGATAACATTGGATAACCTGACTTTAAGTTTGATATAATCTGCTCGCACTCTGAAAGCGTGGTATTAAGTCCAGCCTTAAACTTAAGAGTCTTTTGCAAGCCTTTTGGAAACAGACCAAAAAACGTACCAAAATTGCAGTTCTTCGCAATGGTTCTGCGCTCCTTATATTGCTCTGCATTTTTATTTACTGCTTGTTCAAAAGGGATTCTATAAATGACGCTTGTTGTCTGTGCGTGTATATCTCCGCTTGTATAATAGGTTTCAAGCATTTTACTGTCTCTGCAGTAGAATGCACCCACTCTAAGTTCTATCTGTGAAAAGTCTAAAGAAAGCAGAATGTTTCCATCTGAAGCCTTTATAAATTTTCGTACACCTATTGGATCGTTGTCCTTTCTTGGGCAATTTTGCAAATTTGGATTTCTGCAGGCGAATCTACCTGTGTCTGTTCCAAGCGGAAAAAGATCTGGATGAATCCTGCCTGTCTCGCTGTTGATATATTCTAAATATCCATTAATATATGTAGATTTAAGCTTTCCCCATTTACGATATTCTTGTACAAGTTCAAACAGCTTTACAATCTCTGGTTTATTTTCTCTGCACCAATCAGCAAGTAAAATCATTGCTTCATCATCTGCCGCTTCTTGATATTTAGCAGTTGTTTTCAGCACGGGCAGTTCTAAGTCTTTATATAAATAGTTTTTGAAAGCTGCTGTGCTGGCATTAGCGCCGATGTCCACATCCCCAATAAAGAAGGTTATATCATCTTTTATTTGTGATAGCTTCTTCTCTGCTTCCTGCTGTTTTTTTAGCATAAGCTCTCTGTCCATAAGAAGTCCGTTATGCTTCATCATCCCAACATATACAGCAGTTGGCGATTCTACTTCTTCAACTATATACCTGTGTTTTGGAAGGAATCGGTCAAACCAGTTATTAAAAGTGTGATAAAGCCTTAATGCAAAATCCGAGTCAGCACATGCATAGCGGATTGTCTCAGTATCCTGTGGGTCAAGCTCATCAAAATGTCTGCCTCCTGTTACTTCCTCAAACTTTGGCATTGTAGTATCATACAGCTCTGGAACCAAGGTTTTAAGACCGCTGTCTTTTAAATTTCTGAATTCTGTATTACTTTTTAAGGTTAACTGACTTGCTGCAATAGTATCATAGCAGGGACACTGCACTACTGTTCCTATATGATATAGAAACATAGCTTCAAAACTAAGGTTGTGTGCAAGCTTGATAATATTCCTGTTTTCAAAAACCGCCTTTTTTAAGTAATCGAGTATTCTGTTAGGGTTTTCAATATTTTTGCCTATTCTATGATAGAGCGGCACATATATACCACTGCCCTCTGTGACAGAAAAACTAATCCCAACTATAACTGCCTTATATGGGTCAAGTGCTGCTTTGTCACAATTTCTAAATTTATCAGTAGGGGACGTTTCGAAGTCAAAGGAAATTATCTTGCTATCGCCGATATATGCTTGAATTTCTTTCATATCTATTATGCATTTGTAGTCCATAATTTGTAATAACTAATCCTTTCTGCTCATGTCAGGGAGTAAGTGCAATACAGGCTCTACTCCCTGACTAAAAAGCAATCTTCTCTACTTGTTACTAGAAGGAAGTGTTCTATTCACACCTTCCTAACTGTTAGAAGCTTCCTGATGTTTAAGCGGCTCTATAACCTCGCCTGTTTCTGCATCTACCATATTAGTATCATCAGCACTGGAATCCATATCAAAGCCGACATTTTTGCTGTAGGCTTTAACCTGTTCTGATAGTTTATTTATAAGGGCAAATTCCTCAGAGGTTAGCTGTCTTTCAACAGCAAACTGTGCCTGGGAATATGCAATTCCACCACTGTTTACTGCCTTTTTCAGTGAAAATTTTGTAACTACGCAATTTGACTTTTTCCCCTTAGACAAAAGGCGTTTTATATATCTTGTAAACTCCTTTAGTGAGCCTGTCGGAAGTGAAAGCAGTAAGGGGAATATTTCACCTTCACGCAATACATAAATCCTTCGTCTGTTCTTGCAGGCTTTGGAACCGTTTTCACCGCTGCCGAACTGGTTGTACGGGCACTTTGCACAGCTCCCTCCAGGATTGCCTTCTCCGGTAAGACCATCAAAACTTCCACAGTCTGGTGGCTGATTGCCTCCTGTATATTTACTCTGATAATATGCATGAAGCGGATGGTGATACAGAATTACCGCACTGAACTCTTTGACTGCATCTGGTTCATTGGGATTATCTCCAGGAACCTCAAATACTGTTGAACCCGCACTTGGTATTTTGATTCTTTCAAAGCCTCCATCAAGACCATCAAGCTCCTCTGCCATAGCTCCTGTCATATTAAACTCAGCTAAATTTGTAAAACCTGTATTTGAAACTTCTAACTCAGCATTTTTAGTCATTATAAATTCCTCCATAATCTTTATTTGTTATTAAATTCACTCTATATGAAAGCATTTCTGCACTTATTTACTGTTTCAATATTCTTTTTCTTAATCGTTAATTCTTGTGACTTTAGTTCCTATTTCTTAGTTAAATGTTCTTCGGTCCGTTTTTCTTAGTTCAATATTGCTTAGAATTCTTTATTTCTTTTATCTTCGCATCAGATAAGCTATTTTGCTGCTTTTCTGACCCCGACTGAGGTCTTTTCAAAGACTGTCACCAGTCCATCAAGCCAATCAGGTAATAAATCCTCGTTTTCTGCTGTTTGTTCCTTTACGAATGCTGAAAGGGAATTAGCATTTACAGTTTCATAAACTAATTCACCATAACCATTTTCTTTGAGTCTGTTATATAACTCAGTTTTCTTTTCTACTACCGCAGAAGCTCTTGCTGTTGTAGTTAGATAAAACATCGTGCCACTTCTAGTAAAGCTCTGTGTTTCAGTTTCTGCCATAAGCTCAGATAAAGCGTAGTCTGTTTCATCTATCTTGGTGTTAATGTCCTTTACCTCCTGCTCTGCCTTCTTCTTTGCTTCCTTAAGTTCTTTAAGTTCGTCAGCTAATTCGAATAGTTTAGTACTCATTTCTTTTCACCTCCCCTTAAGCACAAAAGGGTTTGCTCCGTTTGTATATTCATCAACAAGCATTCTTGCTAAATCTGCTTTATTCTGAAGTGCCTTAAGCACCTTTTCATCAACTGTGCCTTTGGCAGATAAATAAATGTAAGTACAATTTTTCTTTTGCCCAACTCTATGAATTCGTGCTTTTGTCTGTTCAAAGTTGCTCATTGAATAGTCCAGCGAATAGAACACCATTGTGTTTGCTGCTGTGAGTGTGATACCAAGTCCTGCTGTTGCAATCTGCCCTATGAAGACTTTAATATCAGGATTGATTTGGAACTGTGACACCTGTGTTTCTCTATCTTTAATGCCACCCATAATGAGGGAGTAATTTAGTTTTTTCTTTTGAAGCAGTTTTTCAATAGCTTTTATCTCAGCTATGAACCTTGCAATAACCACCAGCTTTTTATCCTCGTTTACCGCTTCATCAATTATATCTGAAAGCGCCTCAAGCTTAGCGGTGCTGACATTGGTCACCATACTGTTGTCATCAGCTATAAATCCTCCTGTAAGTTGGGATAATCGTAGCAGTCTGGTCAGAACATTTGTGATGGTTACTTCACCCTTGGATAACTCTGCATAACTGTCTTTCACCAAGTCCTTATAAATTCGTGCCGCACGATTACATAGACAACAAATTTGATACGGCTATTGAAGTTACCAAAGATGGATATAGCGTTAAAATTTCTTTTTTATCTGAGACAGACAATTCTGAATTAAACCAATATATTTCAGATGGTAAAGCACAATTCGTATATCACCTTGAGTGTGCTCAAACAGGATTCCGCATGGTGGTTTGCACAGACAAACAAGAACATTCACATATTATTCCAGATAAGAACCTAAATGGACGACTTCAAATTTGTCCATTCATTGTTGCCAAGGATAATATTACAGATTATGTTAATACATCTTTTCACGAAGATTATAGAGGATTTAAGTTCAATATTGAATCGGGTTGCGTGATGGCAATAGGTAAGCAAGTCAATGCTGATATTGAAAAAGATATCAATGATTTATCAAATCCTCCCTCGGTTTTTAGTATTGTTAAAAACTCAGACGAAGCAATCTTGGGAATGATGGTCGATATGAATAAAAATAAAATTGTAATTAAACTACCCGAAAAGGATTATTACAATTTTAAAAGTATAAAAGACAATCCTCAAGTGCAACCCATGCTTAATTCTTTAGTTGTAATACCTGCATTGATATATGTTTTAGAAGAACTTGCACGTCGTGATTACGGCGAGCGTTATGAATACAGTGGGTATGCATGGTATAGGGCTATAAAAAAAGCATTGCAAACTAGATTTAACACCAATGTTGAGACTGAAGTATTTAATGAACTAAATATGCTAGAAACAGCTCAAAAGCTTATTAATATACCTTTAGATGATGCTCTACAGTTCCTGTGGGAAGGATATAGAAATTTAGGAGAGGATGATGAAGAATGAAACTTCAGTTTATAGAAGAGGATAATCTAATTGCTTTAAAAAGCAATCTTTCTAGCCTAGCACCCAATTTTACAAAACCAGATAATACTTGGCTTACTGAGTATTTTGGACATTCGCCATTCGTTGACTCAAAATTTATTGTGGAGGATTTTGTATTAGATATGTCTAAAGAAAAAGCGAAAGCGTATTTAACAGAGTTTGAGAATGTAAAGAGAGTATATAATAGACTTAAATTTTTATCTGATTCACAAGCGTCTGATGAAAGACTTTGGACAGGTTTATGTTTAGGACATTTTTGGGAATACACTAAGTATCGCTGGAATATTTCTACTCCAAATAGTATACTAGAGCATTTTATGTGTGGTTCTGGTGGTCACCGTGGTTTAATCAGAAATGCCATTTCTAGGTTGTGGTGGATTGGACGACTGACGTATGACAACACAGGGAAACGTTCTAACCCCTTTGAATTAACTGAATTTGTGTGTGAAAATGCAGATAATGTTTTTCATGTACTGGAAAGAAATACGTCTAACAACCCGATGATTGTTCATGCCTTTTTATCTGCAATTATTGATTCAAGAACCGCTGGTGTTCCTATTAATACTAATATTGTAGGAGACCTAGCAAAATATTTAAATTTACTTGGTGGTACCTATATTTTAGATTGTCTTCCATATCAACAAATTTATGATAAAATAATGGCGAAGTCAATGTCATATAAAAAAGATAAGTAATAATTTTATGAAAGGGTGCAGCTAATGTGTAATATTGAGAATTTTTATTCGGACAGCAAATTTGAAAATATTGTATTCTACTTAAAAGAAAATGGTATCCTTTCAGTCAAAGAACTTATTAATTTTAATTTTGAAAAATTATGGTACGTTCCGGGCATTTTACCTGAAGTAATTGTTGACGCACAAAACATGTATACTTTTTATTTAGAAAGTGGAAGTAAAATAATAAATAGAAATGTCACGGAGCCATCCAGTGATAATAATATAAATATCAGTCATGAAGATTTAATATATACTCCACCAATAACTACAAAAAAGGAGTCGACAATTACATTAGATAATATTGCAGGCATTAAAGAAGATGTTTGTTGTACAAGTGATGCGTTAATCGAAGATGTTTATTCAGGGATACCCAGAAATTTAGCCTTTGTTAATTGGTGTAAAGCCAATGAAAAAACACTAATGAGTCAAATTACAGTTGATGACTTTGATAAGGCAAAGACACTAAAGGGACTGGGAGTATCTTCTGCCGAAAGGTTATTAGATGTTTATCATAAATTTTATGGAGGCGAGGGAATTTGCCTGAGTAAAGATTCTTTTAATTTTGTGCATTTATCAGATAAAACTCTCACTGAAGTGCTAATTGAAGATGTTTTCTCCAGTTTTCCACATGGTGAACAGTTAATTCGTCATTGTCATACCCAAGGGATTAAAACTATTGCTGATATGCAAAACTTTTCTTTTGACTATAAAGAAATAAAAGGAATCGGGATAGCTTCTATGCAGAAATTACAACAAGTATATCTTGACGTAGTTATGAGTCTCTCTACAGAGACTTACGTAGAAGCTGATCGGTTTTATAACATTCCTCAAGTCAATCGTAGCATCCCGTTGAAAAACGAATATTTAAATAATAATAATTATTTTTATCTAGAAGATATTTGCCAAAGAGGTTTGCCGCTAGATCTTTACATTCATGTAAAAGAAACAATTGAAAAATACTATACACCAATTGGTGATATTTTTGCAGAAAAAGTGGACTCACTTAAAGAGTCTGTTCATGTATGTTTTATCCGTAGAGTTAAAGGAGATACATTACAAAAAATAGCAGACAGTCTTAATATATCCCGAGAAAGAGTACGTCAAGTTGTATTAAAAGCTGTACAGGAGCTTGCTAATTATTCAAATATTATTGCATCCGTACTACTATTCCCAAATAAAACCTCCTTTGCCTATAGTAACATAGAAGCTTTGTTTAGCAATTCAATACACGCAGAAAGTTGCAAATATGTTTTGCGGGAATGTAGTGATGTTATATATCTTGATTTTGCGGATAAATTTATAAAGAAGTCCATGACATACAACGATTACGATATGGCTCTACATCGTTTTGCAACGGATGTGGTTGGTGATGGAATCTATTTTTATGAAAGTTTAGAGAACATAGAAGCTCAACTTCCTGAATATGGCCTAGATGATTTAGGTTTTGAAGACATAATGAATTATCTTGTTAAAATTGGCTACCATTTTTACGGGGATTATGTCATCAAAGGTAAACAATCCTATGGGGTTATATGCCATGATGCAATTGAGAAATATTTCCCTAATGGCATCAAGTTGGACTCTGACCAAACAAATGAGGATATGTTAAAACTCCGTCAAATAATTTCACAAAGATATAATGGGCTTGATCTACCAGATAACAATCGTGCTTTAACAGCCCGCATTACTCCTCTTCTCGTTCTGTCTGGTAGAGGGCAGTACACTACCATTAAAAGTGTAATCTACGATCGTGACCTTTTTACTGAGATATATAACTATATTCTAAATTCTCCACATGAATCTTTATATTATCATGAAGTTTTTGCAAAATTTCAAGGACGCCTATTAGCAGAAACAAGCATATCAAATATCAATTTTCTTCATGGAATGCTAAAGTATTTGTATCCAAATGGCTTTACATATCAAAGAGACTTGCTTATCAAGAATGGTGCTTCAAGACAAAACATTGATAGTCGTATATGCGAGTTGATTATTTCTAAACAAAAGCCGTTAAGCAGAACAGAAATCAAATCTGAAATCTCTGGCCTAAATGACTTTGTTATCTCATTCTCTATCATGCGTGAACCAAAACTCATTCAATGGGATTATAATATGTTCAATCACATACATAATATTTCAATTTATGCTTTCGAATTGTCTACTATTAGTGAACTCCTCAAAAATGAAGTTGCTAATTGGGGTGGATACTTAAGTGATGAACTTCTTTTCAATGCAGTAAAAAGAACTTTACCAGAATTTATTAGAAGAAATAACATAACTAACTCCTTGAATATGTATTACATAATAGCTTTCTATTTTGATAAAGAGTATCGGTTCCGCAGACCTCATATTATTACACATTATTTTCCTGTTGACGAGCTTACTGTTCTTAGTGTTACAAAGGCTATTCTAAATTGCACTACCAAAATAAACTATACCGAATATGTGCAATTATCAGAAAAATTGTGTTGGGCATCTGGCACTTTTTATTCTGTGTTTTCTGAACTAGAAAAGGAATATGTACGAATTTCTGAGAATGATTATATTTCAAGAAACACCTTTGTAATTCCACCTGATGTACTTAGTGCCTTATGCATGAAGCTATCACATCTTACACAAACAAGTGATTATTTTGCTTTAAGTTCAATTTTTGATTTTACATGCTTCCCTCCCAGTGATTATGAGTGGAATGGTTTTTTAGTAGAAACGATTATTTCAGAACTAGATACAGGATTTAAAATATTAGCTCCTCAAATTAAAGACCGAAGATATCAAAGAGGAATAATTGTACCAATAAATTATCCTGCATTTTCGTTTGAACAATTAGTAGTAAATATTATGCAGCATGATAACATTACAACCCTGAGCGAAGCAGAAATGCTTAATTACTTAAAAAATAAAGGTATAATTTCAAAAATAATACCCCAGGAGCTTTATGATAGTCCGTTGTTAGCTTTTAAAAATCAAATGTTCAGGCTTATAAATAAGTTCTTTCTTGACTAGGAAACCGGGCACTACATCACTCCATCCTTCACGTTCATGGTACATATCGATGCACCCACGTATATACATGCAATCCGCTTTTTAAATGTTACACATTAGCTAATGGATTTTTCCTCTTATGTAAACTACTTTCTCAACGTGCACATTATATAAGAAAATACCCTTTTTAGGGAGAATTATTTTCTCTTATTACAGTAAACAAAAGCGCAAAATCCCTTTCCTATTTGCGCTTTTGTTTATTTTCGCGCTTTTGAACGACCCCCTTCGCCGAAAAGCATCAAAAAAGTGTGTCCACAGAAACATAAAACACACAACAAAAAAGGGGCTTATCGTCCCGAACCTTTGATATCAAGCTACTTCCGCTCTATTAACACGACTGACTCAACGTGCCTTGAGTAGACAAAAATGATGTCGTGAAGACCTATTTGTTCCTTGGCGGAGGGGTATTTTTCTCTAAAAACAGGTTATAATGATCCGCTTTTTCGAATCTTAACCTCCGCTCTTTATGATTAGAAGTATATCATTTCTGTCAGGCACTTTGAAGTGCTGCTACAACTTTACCAGTAAGTAAAAATTGTGCGCAATAAAACTTTCAAACATGTTGTGGTTTGAGAGCTTTATTCTGAACAATTATTCAATTGTCTTGATAAAGTCTTTTTCCATAATTAATCCGGATTTAAAGTACACCGTT